>JBJTEQ010000211.1:0-11700 GCA_046092945.1 Kapaibacterium sp. (SeqCode) | reverse complement strand
ACGCTGATCGCTCGTGGCGTGTATGACAAGACACCGCTCAACCCAATGATCGACTCTTCCGAGTTCACCAAGCGAATTCTCTTTGCCTTCGACGAGAGCATTATTGATTCTTCATCCTACCCGATTCTTGATGAGCTGGCGGATGCTCTGCAGAGGTTTGATCGTGTTGTTCTGGAGATCCAGGGTCACGCCTCTCGCAATGGCGCTGACGACAACCGTGTTGAGTACAATCAGAAGCTCTCAGAGCGACGTGCAGAATCCGTGAAAGAAGCTCTCGTCCAGCGTGGCATCGATGCCATACGTCTGCGTCCGAAAGGGTTTGGCTTCTCCATGCCCGTGGTCCCCAACGACACTCCGGACAATCAAGCACTCAACCGACGGACAGTGTTCAGGATTCTGCGTAAGTAAGCGCTATCGCCTTTGCTACGTTCTGTCCGTCGAGTGCGGCGCTCACAATGCCCCCTGCATATCCTGCGCCCTCGCCACAGGGGTAGAGTCCGGCAACCGATGTGTGCTGATACGTGACTTTATCACGAGGGATGCGCACTGGCGATGACGTCCGGGACTCAACGCCCACCATCACTGCTTCGTTGGTGAGGTAGCCCCTCATCGTAGTTCCGAACTCCTTGATGCCCATACGCAGTCGCTCGTCGATGGAAGGGGGCAGGATGTCTGCCATGTCCACCGAGACATGTCCTGGGATATACGACGTCTTTGGGATCGACGTCGACACACGGTGATCGAGATAGTCAACGAGTCGCTGCGCCGGCGCCTGCTGCGTTCCTTGGTCGTTCGCTGCAAAGGCAAGTCGCTCTGCATGTGCCTGAAACTCGAGCGCGCCGAACACACCGTCATATCCACTGCGTTTCCAATCTTCCTGCTCCACCGCCACAACAGTTCCAGAGTTGGCAAAGGGAGAATCTCGACGCGACATCGACATACCGTTGACGACGATCTCGCCCGGTGCCGTTGCAGCCGGAACGATCAGACCTCCGGGACACATGCAGAAGGAAAACACACCGCGCCCATCAGCCTGACACACCAGCGAATACGATGATGCCGGCAGATTTGAGTCTCGCGGCGATTGATGATACCGGATCTCGTCAATCAGCGCCTGTGGATGCTCGATGCGCACGCCCAGTGCAAAAGGCTTGGCCTCGATCGTTATTCCACGTCGTGCGCAGAGGGCAAACACGTCACGGGCGCTGTGTCCGGTAGCAAGGATCACGGCGTCACCGAGGATCTCTCGTCCGTCAGCTGTAACCACTCCACGCATTTGCGGAGTTGCGTCCTTCGGTGACAGAATAAAGTCCGTCACGCGAGTATCGAAGTGGACTTCGCCGCCATGTGCAACGATCGTGTCACGAATATTCTGCACAACCAACCAGAGCTTATTCGATCCGATATGCGGATGGGCGTCGATGAGAATGTCGGCCGTAGCACCATGCTCCACCAGAAGCTGCAGGACGGTTTCAATGCTTCCCCGCTTGTGAGACCGCGTATAGAGCTTACCGTCGGAGTAGGTCCCTGCGCCCCCTTCCCCGTAGCAATAGTTCGAATCCGGATTTACGACTCCGTCCTGCTGAATGGCCCGCAGGTCCCTGCGTCTGGCGCGTACATCCTTGCCTCTGTCCAGAACCACCGGAGTGATCCCGTGCATCAGTAGTTCAAGAGCTGCAAAGTACCCTGCCGGACCCGCCCCAACGATCACAACTCGGCGCTGTGGGTCGGCAATGGGCATGCTTTCAAGGATACGTCGATCGGCAGGGGGCTCGTGGCCCGTAACAACGTCGGCCACGATCCGTACGCGCGGCAAACGGGAGCGCGCATCGATGGAGCGGCGGATGAGGCGGACACTTGCCTCTGCGGATTCGGAAAATCCGGCATGCTGCAGGGCGCAGAGGCGCACCTGGGCAGGATCAGCCGCTTGGGCCGGCGTTACAACCATGTCGATGCGCGTTATCACGCGTCAAAGTTACGGTCGTAATTTCCCCCTATGGATCTCTACGACCAGATCTACGACATCGTCCGGGCGATTCCGCCCGGCAAGGTGACCACCTACGGCCATATTGCTGCCGCCATTGGCGCACGCTCCGGAGCGCGTCTGGTGGGATGGGCATTAAATGCTGTAGCTCATTCTGACAGGCTCGACATACCCTGTCACCGTGTGGTCAACCGTCTCGGAGAGCTGTCCGGACGGATGCATTTCGAAACTCCCTATGTGATGCGGGAGCGGCTGGAGGCCGAGGATGTGACGTTTGTTGACGATACTGTTGATCTTTCGCGGCATTTGTGGATTCCACCGATGCGGGGCTGACCGTATCTTTGCCATCCTTCATTTACCCCTCGAAAGCCCCTTTATGCGAATCCTGCGAATTCTCCCAGTCGTTCTGTGCATCGGTCTGGCATTTACCGGCTGCGAAAATGGCGGCAAGGAACTGTCAACATTCAAGGACTCAACCAGCTATGCTATCGGCGTGCAAGTGGGTAAGTCCATCTCGTCGAGCAAGTTCGACGTCGACCCTGAGATCGTTGCGCAGGCAGTCACGGAGGCCATGAACAACTCGGCCAAGATGCCAGATTCGATCGTGGTCGAAATGATGAACAAGCTCCAGGAGAGCCGTCGTGAACAGCAAGTGAAAGAGGATCAGTCCAAGGCGCAGGACAACATCAAGGCCGGCAAGGCGTTCCTCGAAGCCAATAAAACCAAGCCCGGAGTCGTCACTACGGCCAGCGGTCTGCAGTATTTGGTCGTAACACAAGGCACTGGTGCCAAGCCGACCTCTGCGTCTGTCGTAAAGATCCATTACACCGGAAAGCTCATCGACGGCAAAGTATTCGACAGCAGCGTCCAGCGTGGCCAGCCAGTGGAATTTCCTGTCGGTGGTGTAATTCCGGGTTTCTCCGAAGCGCTTTCGATGATGAGCGTCGGAGCCAAGTACATGGTCTACATCCCGCAAGAACTGGGCTATGGTATGCAGGCAGCCGGACCAATTCCACCGGGATCGACTCTCGTTTTTGAGATCGAGCTACTCGGAATTATGTAACACGAAAATTCATTTCCACACATTTCACTGAAGTGCACGATGAAATCACCCATCCTCTCAACCATTGCCGTGGCAACCATCGCTCTGAGTGGCGGAGTTGCAGCACCGGCGCAATCCGGAACCCCAATGACACCTAAGGACACCACCAGTTACGCCATCGGCATGTCGGTTGCGCGCTCATTTAAGGATCAAGGCCTCGAGGTCGACGTCAACATGGTCGCCAATGGCATGCGCGATTTCTTTGCCGGCTCACCAAAGCTGACGCAGGAGCAGTTCCAAGCAACGTTGACTGCACTCCAAGCGCAGGCTATGGAGCGCATGCAGGCTGCCCAACAGGCAAAGGCCGGTGATAACGCAAAGAAGGGCGAAGAATTTCTCGCCGAGAATAAGAAGGATTCAAAGGTCAAGGTTACCGAGAGCGGCCTGCAGTACAAGGTCATCAAAGAAGGTTCTGGCAAGAAGCCAACGAAAGAAAACACTGTCAAGGTCCACTACACCGGCAAGCTCATCGACGGTACAGTCTTCGATAGCTCCGTCGAGCGCGGCGAACCAGCAGAGTTTCCGCTCTCGGGCGTCATCTCCGGCTGGACCGAAGGCCTTCAGCTGATGTCTGTTGGATCAAAGTACACGTTGTTCCTCCCGCCAAACCTCGCCTATGGTGCCAACGGCGCTGGACAGACGATCGGACCAAACTCAACTCTGGTCTTCGATGTCGAACTGATCGAGATCGTCAAGTAAATCTTCTGCAAAAGAACTCTCCGACAAGCGTCGGTGTGACCAACGTCGCGCCGACGCTTTTTTGTACGCACGAACGTCGTAGATGCGTCCGTAAATTCCCCCTAGGAAGGACTGGGTTCGACGTCGTCATCCCTGGTAAAGATCGTCTTCCCTGCGAAAGCAGGAATCCATCGAATTGCAGACGGATTCCCGCTTTCGCGGGAATGACATTCTAGATTCCCGCTTTCGCGGGAATGACATTCTAGATTCCCGCTTTCGCGGGAATGACATTCTAGATTCCCGCTTTCGCGGGAATGACGGCAGTACCCCCAACCTCACACCCCAAACCTCACACCTCACACCTCTCTTGAACAAGCTGCCCATTTACGGCCTCGTTGGCCTGCCCCTTGCCGCCGTCATTCTTGTTGCCTATCAGGCGTTCACCGGCGATGTCTCACTCTTCAACGTTCTGTTGTGCATCATCGGCGTGGTGCTGACGGAGTTCGGCATCACCTTCGCGTATCACCGCATGGTGGTACACAAGGCATTTGAGGCACATCCGGTGATCAAGGCCATAACACTGGCCTTCGGGTCGATGGCATTCCAGGGTCCGGTGCTGCACTGGGCCAGCGTGCACACCAAGCACCATGCGCACAGCGATCAGGATGGCGATCCGCATTCACCAACGGTGGACGGGTTCATTCACGCCCACTTCGAATGGCTGCTGGAGATGAACAGCGGCGATCTGAACGAGATCATCGACAAGTGGGGCGGACGCTACAAGAAGGACCGCATGATCATGTGGTTCTCGGATACGTTCCTCTTCTGGGCAGTGCTGAGTCTTATCATCCCGGCAGTGCTGGGATACATGGTAGGGGGCTGGCACGGCGCATGGACGGGCTTTCTCTGGGGCGGCCTGGTGCGCATCTTCATCTCGTCGCACGTAACGTGGAGCGTGAACTCGGTGTGCCACTTCTTTGGCGCGCGCACCTACACCACAACGGACAAGAGCCGCAACAATCCGATCGTTGGACTCCTTGCTCTTGGCGAAGGATGGCACAACAACCACCACGCCTTCCCTGCCTCTGCCTTCCATGGTCTTGCCTGGTGGCAGCTAGATGTTACGGGGCTCTCCATTGCCCTGCTGGAAAAGCTTGGGCTGGTGTCGAAGGTGACGCGCATTCCCGAATCGCTCATGACCAAGCGTCGGCTCGACAGTCAGGCCGCTGCCCTGAACGTTCAGGAGCTGGCCCTCACCGAAGAACCGGTAGCAGAGGACGCGTGACGCTTTTCTCTGCCTCGCAGCTTTCGAAGTCGTACTTCGAAAAGATCCTTTTCGAGAACATCTCCTTTGGCATGCAGGCCGGAGAACGCGTCGGCATTATCGGCCGCAACGGGGCCGGCAAAACGTCGCTGCTGCGCATCATTGCGGGCATCGACGTGCCGGACAGCGGCGATATCGCCTTTAACCGCGAGGCACGCTTCGAGTATCTGTCGCAGCTGCCGGCGTTCGATGTGGACGACCTGGCACTGACCACCGTGATGAATGCCTACGATGTCAAGCATGGTCACCTCGAAGACTGGGAGCTCGAAACCAAGGCACGTCAGACGCTCGGCAAACTTGGAATCCATGAGCCCCTTCGCAGCGTTCATGCAATGTCGGGCGGACAGCGCAAACGCGTAGCGATTGCCCGTGCGCTGATTGCCGATCCGGACCTGCTGATCCTTGACGAGCCTACGAACCACCTTGATGCGGCCAGCGTGCAGTGGCTGCAGGACACGCTGCAGAACTCCTCGCGGGCGCTCCTGCTGGTAACGCACGACCGTTACTTTCTCGATGCTGTGTGCAACCGCATCGTGGAGATCGATGAGCACCGTCTGTTCTCCTACGAGGGCTCCTACGAAAAGTATCTCGAGCGCAAGGAGTCGATGATCGCCGTGGCCGATGCCACCGCCGCCCACCAGCGCAACAAGCTCCGCACGGAGCTGGCGTGGCTGCAGAAGGGGGCCAAGGCACGTCGCACAAAACAGCAGAGTCGCATCGACTGGATCGAGCGCATGAAGCAGGAGCAGCGCTCCGAGAGCACCGAGTTCCGCGATATCGACATCGAGATCGGCGGGAAGTTTCTCGGTGGCAAGATCATCGATGCCGTGAACGTGTCGCTGGACAAACTCGTAACGGACTTTACGTATCGTGCGGCGCCCCTTGACAGGATCGGTATTATTGGTCCGAACGGGACGGGCAAGACCACCCTCCTGAACATGCTCGCCGGACGTCGTGCTCCAACGTCGGGTCACGTCACCCTCGGTGAAACCGTCAACCTCGGCTTCTTTGAGCAGGAGATCCGCAACCTCAAAGACAACGAGACCGTGCTGTCCAACGTGCGCGATGTGGCCGAGTACATCGACGTGGGTGTTGGACGCGAACGCTACATCACGGCGAAAGAACTTTGCGACCGCTTCGGCTTTTCGCCCAAGCAGCAGCACGCCTTTGTGCATACGCTCTCAGGGGGCGAACGCAGACGTCTCGGCCTGCTTCGCATCCTGATGTCGAACCCGAATATTCTGTTCCTTGACGAGCCCACAAACGACTTCGACCTCGTAACGCTTGGCGCTCTCGAGGAGTACCTGGGGAACTTCAAAGGCGTGCTGCTGATCGTCTCGCACGACCGGGCATTTCTCGATGCCACTGTTACCACCATCTGGGCCTTCGAAGAGGGTGGACGTATCAAGGAGTATCCAGGCAACTATTCGGCCTACCTCGAGAAGATCGAATCACGTCCGAAGAAGCAGTCCGATGAGTCGGCTCCTGACCGGCAACAGTCAGCCCCTTCCGCAAAGAAGAAGCTCTCCTACAAGGAGCAGCGCGAGCTTCAGTCGCTTGAAACTCAGATCCCCGAAGTCGAAAAACGTATTGCTGAGATCGAAGCCCACATGAGCTCCGGCGAGGGCTCCTATGCCGACCATACCGAATGGGCACGTCAGCACGCCGAGCTCACGACGAAGATGGACGAGCTTACCCTGCGCTGGCTGGAACTGAGCGAGATTGCCGGGTAAAGGACCATCGACCAAGCGCGCTGCGCCATCAAGCGTTGATGCCTACATCGCCGAGCAGACGCCCGAGGTTGCGATGTTGCTGTCCGAGCTCAGCCAGATGGTCCGCACCGTAGCACCTGAGGCCGTGGAGTCGATATCCTACGGCATGCCCGCCTACAAGCTCAATGGCAAGCCCCTGACGTACTTTGCCGCCTACGCGCGCCATATCGGCCTGTATGCCACGCCCTCCAGTCACGAGGCTTTCGCAGATGAACTGTCCGGTTACAAGCAGGGTAAGGGGTCGGTTCAGTTCCCCCTCGATCGTCCACTGCCTCTGGCGCTCATCAGGAGAATGATCGAGCATCGGATGGAGATCATTCGAAGTGCTCCGAAACGGAGGAAGTAGCTCTTAAGGTCTCCGGACGGTGGTGCCGATCGGACTGACCCGTTGCGAAAATCCGCAAGTATTACGAGTTTCGCATCGATCATATTCCGTCATACGACACCCCTTTCGATAGCCATGAGCACCACCGTAACCGTTTCGCCAAAGTATCAGGTTGTGATACCGCAGGAAGTCCGTGAGCGAATGAACATCAAGCCCGGACAGAAGGTGGCCTTTATGGAGTGGAAGGGTTCGATCGTGATCGTGCCGGTTCCTTCTGCAGACGAGGCCTTCGGCTTTCTGAAGGGTCACGACATTTCCATCGAGCGGGAAAAGGAAGATCGGTGATGGCTGATTCCCCATCAGCGACGGTTCTCGACTCATCGTGCTGGATCGAGTTCTTTCTCGGCAGCGATGCAGCGAAATCGTACTCTCCCATTGTCTCTTCCACGCGACTGATCGTCCCGTCGATCACCATCTTCGAGGTGTCGCGCGAACTCCTGCGTCGATTCGGCAACGAGCATACGCTCCGCGCCATCTCCCTTATGCAGCAGCATCAGGTGGTGCCTCTGACGTCCGATGTTGCGCTGAACGCCGCACAGATCGCCATCAACCTCAATCTTTCGTCGGCCGACGCTATCGTCTACGCCACCGCGTGGCAGCATCGAGCCTCGCTGTACACTCACGACAGTGATCTCAACGGACTCGAGAACGTCATCTACCTTTCACGACAGTAACTTTCTTTACGGAGAACCCCATCATGGCAACACAAGACATTTCGATGATCGAGCGCTCGTATGCGGCGCTCCCCGGTAAGGTTCAGGCAGCGCGTGGCGTGCTGAATCGCCCCCTGACACTTGCCGAGAAGGTCCTTTATGCTCACATGGCTGAGCTTCCGTCGTCAGCGCACACACGTGGTGCGGCGTATGTGGACTTCCATCCCGACCGCGTAGCGATGCAGGACGCAACGGCCCAGATGGCGCTGCTGCAGTTCATGTCGGCCGGCATCCCACAGGTTGCCGTACCGAGCACCGTGCACTGCGACCACCTGATCCGCGCCGAGCACGGGGCGAAGTCCGACCTCGACAAGTCACTCGAAGAAAACAAGGAGGTCTTCGACTTCCTCGCCTCAGTCTCCCGCAAGTACGGCATCGGCTTCTGGAAGCCGGGCGCCGGCATCATCCACCAGGTGGTGCTGGAGAACTACGCCTTCCCGGGCGGCATGATGATCGGTACCGATTCGCACACGCCGAATGCAGGGGGCTTGGGGATGATCGCCATTGGCGTTGGCGGTGCTGACGCGGTGGATGTGATGGCGGGTATGCCATGGGAGCTGCAGATGCCGAAGCTGATCGGCGTGAAGCTTACCGGCACGATGAGCGGCTGGACCAGTCCGAAGGACGTGATCCTGAAGCTGGCCGGCATTCTGACGGTGAAGGGCGGCACGGGTGCGATCGTTGAGTACTTCGGCGATGGCACAGCATCGTTCTCCGCTACCGGCAAGGGTACGATCTGTAACATGGGCGCTGAGATCGGTGCTACTACCTCGGTGTTCCCGTACGACGCCTCGATGGAGCGCTACCTGCGCGCCTCGGGTCGGGACGATGTGGCCGATCTGGCCAACACCGTTGCCGAGCACCTGCGTGCCGACGATGATGTGATTGCCAATCCTTCGGCATACTACGATCAAGTGATCGAGATCGACCTCAGCGCGTTGGAGCCCCATATCAACGGTCCGTTCACACCAGACCGTGCCATGGAGCTCTCGGAATTCGTCAAGGCCGTCAAAGAAAACAACTGGCCCGAAGAACTGCGCGTTGGTCTGATCGGCTCGTGCACCAACTCCTCCTACGAGGACATGTCGCGCGTGGCATCGATCGCCGAGTTTGCCGCAAGCAACGGACTCAAGGCCAAGTCGGAGTTCACCATCACGCCGGGTTCGGAGCAGGTACGTGCGACGATCGAGCGCGACGGAATCCTGGCCAAGATGGAAGCCATCGGCGGCACCGTGCTGGCCAACGCCTGCGGTCCGTGCATCGGTCAGTGGAAACGTCACGACGTGCAGCAGGGCGACAAGAACTCCATCATCACATCGTTCAACCGCAACTTCACCGGACGCAACGACGGCATCAAGGAAACACATGCGTTTGTTGCATCGCCAGAGACCGTTGCCGCATTTGTGCTGGCCGGCAATCTGACGACGAACTTCACTAAGGAGCCCATCGACGGGGTGATGCTTCAGCCCCCTGCCGGAGACGAACTTCCCGATGCCGGCTTTGTGCCCGACACCGAGGGCTTCATTGCTCCGGCATCTGACGGTGCATCCGTGCAGGTGGTGATCGCCCCCGAGAGCAACCGTCTGCAGGCGCTCGAGGCCTTTGCGGCACCGAAGGCAGAGGAGTATCACAATATGCCGCTGCTGCTGAAGGCAAAGGGCAAGTGCACCACCGACCACATCTCCATGGCCGGTCCATGGCTGCGCTTCCGGGGTCACCTGGACAACATCTCGAACAACATGTTCATCGGCGCCATCAACTACATCAACGACACCGCCAACAGCGTCAAGAACATCTTCACGGGTGAGTACGCAGAGGTCCCTGCCACGGCCCGCGACTACAAGTCGCGCAGCCAGGGCTGGGTTGTTGTGGGCGACGAGAACTACGGCGAAGGATCATCGCGCGAGCATGCCGCCATGGAGCCCCGTTTCCTCGGTGGCAAGGCCATCATCGTGAAGAGCTTTGCGCGTATTCACGAGACCAACCTCAAGAAGCAGGGCATGCTCCCGCTGACGTTTGTGAACCCGTCCGACTACGACGTCATCCGCGAAGGCGACCGTCTGTCGATCGACATCACCACGCTCGCCGTTGGCCAGCACGTCACCCTCGGCATCACCCACGAAGACGGCTCCACCGACTCCATCCAGCTCAAGCACACCATGAACGAGCAGCAGCTCGGCTGGTTCCGCGCCGGCTCGGCGCTGAACCTGATTGCAGGACGGTAGTTGTAGGGGCGAGACGCAGTCTCGCCCGGTGACCACGCGATGACAACCGTAAGGGGCGAGCAAACATGCTCGCCCCTTTTTTTTCCGTGTCGCGTATCATCGTTGCGTGACGACGTTCCCGTGTTTTCACACACGTCCCACACGTCCCCGGGCCAAGGCCCGGGGCTAATATCGTTCGTTCGCTATTTCGCTCGTCGCAATGCACATCGTCATTTTGCACATCACGTAATCCCACGGCTGAAGCCGTGGGCTATTATGCTGATACACCTCCACATGAATGACCGCCTGCTCCCATTTCCCTCCGTTGTGCGTGTTATACGCTTTGCTCCTGTAACCTGAAACCTGAAACCAGAAACCTGCGCTCAGCGCGGGCTAATGTGCTGCAATGCGTGTTAGTCGTTTTGCACCTCACACCCCAAACCTCACACCTCACACCTATTCTTCGCAGTTAAACGAAAGCCGCAAGAATTGGTTCAAAGCGCGGTTCCAGAAACCTATCGGAATTGAGCATGAACATCCGCGTGACAGCTTTCATCTTTCTGCTTGCGTGCGCTGTGGCAACCGCGCAGCCGCAGCATACCGTTACCGTGATCGATGGCTGGGGAGGGGGCTTGTATCGCGCAGGTGACACGGTGCATGTGTTTGCGCGATCGATGGATGCACGCGAGGTCTTCAGCGAGTGGAGATCATCCGTACCTGTTGTGTTTGCGCGGTTAAATGAATGGCACACGACCTTCGTTATGCCGGACGAGAATGTGATTGTGAGAGCTCGGTTGGATACACTGCCACCGTATGAGATCCAGGAAGAGCTCATCAACGGTGTCGAGCGTCCAAAGCGTGTTTATCACGTTCTGCCGCCAGCGCTTCGTGGGGTTGTGTTTCTGTATCATGGCACCGGAGGCAGCGCCCGTGGGTGGCTTCCGGGATCTGTAGAGAACTTTACATTCGTCAAAGACCTTATCGCAGCCAGCTTCGGCGTTATCATCACCGAGAGCGAGGAGACGACGGCTCAGAAGGACATGAACGGTGACGGCTTTATCCGATGGGACGTAGCGCCTCCTCTGCCAGATGCCAGCATCGATTACCGCAATCTGCGTGCGATTCTCGATACGCTCATTAAGCGTGGCAGCATTTCTGCATCGGTGCCGCTCTTTGGTGTGGGCATGAGCAACGGGGGCGCGTTCGCCATCCCATGCGCCCAGGCACTAGGCATGAAGGCCGCCGTCAGCTACTGCGCTTCGGGTCGGGCAAGCAATGCCTCCATCATTACCATCCCGTGCCTATGGATGATGGCCGCCAATGACGATAACGAGAACGTTGGGATGTCCGGAAATCTGGAGGCCATAGAGCTTGCACGTCGTCTTCGTGAAAGGGGTGTCAATGCCGATGCGGTGATCCGCCAGCCCCATCCCATTTACCCCGAGATCTTCACGCGCGCCGGCTCGAGCGAGACGGTTTCCAGGGCTATCGTAGCGAACCTCCGGGAACGTGGACACCTCGACGATCGAGGATATATG
>JBJTEQ010000210.1:0-6722 GCA_046092945.1 Kapaibacterium sp. (SeqCode) | reverse complement strand
CTTCTGAAGGTTTACATTGTCGGCTGTGAGCGACTGTGCTTCGAGTTTCTCTGCTGTACCTACGACAACTTCATTGGACGAGGGCAATACGTTAAGCACGAAGAGTGGTTCGCTGTGGGCAATACCAAGCCCCTTCCGCTGCCCGACCGTGTAGAATGGATAGCCATCGTGCGTTCCTATGACCTTACCGTCCAGGACGATGTTGCCCGTACCGATTCGCTCATCAATATTGCTCACGGCGTCACGAAGAAAACGGCGGTAGTCATTATCTGCGATGAAACAAATCTCATAGGACTCCGGCTTTGGTGCTAGGTCCAGACCGAGACGATCCCTTTCTGATCTTGAATGGGGCTTTGTAAAGCCTGCCAGTGGAAACAACGTGCGACTGAGGTGCTCCTGACGTACACTCCAGAGCATGTAGGACTGATCTTTCTGCGCGTCGGGGCTGCGTCGGATCCATCGCCGGCCCGATTGTTCATCGTGCATAATGCTGGCATAGTGACCCGTAGCAATGTATTCGGCACCAAGGGCATCAGCCTTCTTCAGCATCTCTGCCCATTTGATCTGGCGGTTACACCGAACGCACGGATTTGGCGTGTTCCCCTGCAGATAGTCGTCAACAAAATAGTTGATGATCTGCTCTTTGAAGGTTTCAGTGAAGTCGACCGTGTAATGTGGAATACCGAGGCCGAGTGCTACGCGCCGTGCATCATTGATGCCATCAAGAGAGCAGCACGTTGAGTCGTTTCCAACATTTCCGCCTACGTCTTCGTATTTGTAAGTCTTGATCGTTATGCCGACAACGTCGAAACCCTGCTCTACGAGCAGGCCCGCAGCAACGCTGGAGTCGATGCCGCCGGACATGCCGACGATGACGCGATTTGAATTCCGTTCCACGCAGTAGTAGCTTTCAGTTCCTGCAAATTACCCATGTCTAGACAACCCTTCATCCCCGCCCGTCCTCGAACACTCGATCGCCGCTTCTGGGGTGCCTACTTTTCATGGACGCTTCGACGGCACTTTTCCAGCGGCTATATCGCCGGAGAACATCACCTGCTGCAGCTGAACGACAATGATGACAACGTTCCAACCATCGTCGCCTCTACCCATGCTTCCTGGTGGGATGCCGCTGTAGCCATGTCACTGGCATTCTCACGACACCGTCTCGATACTGACGGCATGATGGAGTATCGACAGCTGCAGCGTTATCGGTTCTTTTCACGATTAGGGATGTTCAGTGTAGTCCGTGAAGATCCACTTAGCGCTATGTCCACTCTGCGATACGCAGCGTCTCGCCTGACCAATACCAACCGGATGCTTTGGATGTATCCGCAAGGGACGCTCATTCATCAGGATGTACCTACGATCGATTGTGAGCCAGGAATCGGGATACTCACCCGAATGACTGGACGGTGCCGAATACTTCCCGTTGCTATGCGGTATGAACTCCTGCGTGAACAGCGTCCGGTCTGCTGGGTGCGCTTTGGAGAGCCCCTTACGATCGATTGTGACACACCGATTCGCACCGTTCAGTCGATGTGCTCAGGGTCACTCACCGACCTTCGTGATGAACTCCGAAAGGATGCCATGACCGAGTACCATGCGCCGTATGACCAGTTTATCACTGGCCCACGTTCGATGGAAAAACGATTCGATGCACTTCTCGGACGCAAACCGTAAACCGCCAACTTTCGCGGCAAAATGGTGCGTAACAAAGACCTTACTGCTTGATGAATGTCGCCGTCCAGATGCCGCTTGAACTGCGAAGCTGGACGATATACATTCCCGATGACCAGGATGCCGTCGACGTCTGGAAAACGAAAAGGTCGTCTGCAACAGCTCCGCGGTAGAGTATTCTACCCGAGAGATCAACGATCTCAATCATTCGCTGCGACCGCTGTGGAAGATTAACCGTCAACTCGTCCACCACAGGAATCGGAGTGATGGTCAAGAGGTCTCGTCCAGATCCTTCATCGCTCACCGACGTGCCATCATAGGCAAAGGCAAATTCATCGGAAATATTTGAACAGGTCGCATCGGAGACCGTCACGCGATACGTTCCACTTTGCGTCGTGCGAAGTGCGCGACTTGTAGCGCCCGGAATTGCGACTCCGTTCCGTGACCACTGGAATTTTGTGACACCGCCCAAAGCTGAAGAACGAAGCGTATCTGGTGCCACCTTTGAAATAAGGGGCTTCGAAGGCAACTTATTCAGCGATACAGCAATTGCACTCGATGTGGCGCGACAACCTTTAGTGTCTTCAACTCCGACCTGATATGATCCAGTCTGTCCAGTGTTCCACAGGCGAATCCGACGGGTCGTGTCGCCATTTGACCAGCGATAACTCGCAAAGCCCGCATCAGCTTCAAGGACAACGGTATCTCCGGCACAGCGAGTGGTAGGCGTGAGTGCTGCGATCTTTGGAGTTGTGGCTGCACACTGTGACACATCCACTTCCCAAATGCCCCGGCCGTAGGTCGAAATCCGCAGGAGATTTGAGGAGCTGATCAGGCGCATACCCGTCACAACAACTGGGGGAAGGCCCGATCCGTAAAGCTGCCAGAAGCCAGACCCCTCGTCAGAAACAAATACCCCGACATCGGTGCCGGCGTACAAGCGGTTGGTAGCTCCGCGCTGATACACGACACTATTGCATGGTACGTTTGGCATGCCCGTACCGGTGATATTGGTTACGACGCCTTTATCCACCTGGTACATCTTCTGCCCCTGAGAGAATCCCCCAATGGCAACGTAGAACTTGTCAGGTTGCGTTGGATGTACATCGATGCCCATGATGAAGCCCGAAATGCCTGACTGCTGCTGCCACGACGTACCACCATTTGTTGTGAAGTACATCGAGGTGTTGTAGGCGACGTAGATATAGTTCGAGTTCGACGGAGCAACGGCAATAACCCGTGCAGATGTTGACGTCGGGATATTCGAGATCTTCGTCCAATTCGAACCAGAATTCGTGCTCTTCCATACCTGCGTATAGCCGATGAATACGGTGCTTTGAAGTCGCGGATCAACGGCAATCGGAGCAACCCATGATGCATTGCCTTCTCCACGCGCTTGCGCGCTGGAAACAAATGTCCAGTTTGATCCGGCATTACTGGTGCGCCAGAAGTTTCCATAATACTGGCTACCGTACATAATCGACGGTGAAACAGCATCGATAGCACCGAGCATTCCGTCACCGTCAAGCGTATGCACGAAGGTGGCTCCACCATTCTTCGACAGAGCTGTCCCGTTATCCTGCGCACCAGCGATCGTTATCGATGGATTGACATTTGATGTCGCAAGACCATAATACTGTTGGATTGCCAGGCCATTGGAGATGTCACGCCAGGAAATGCCGCCATCGGTCGAACGGGCAACTCCACCGTCGTGCGTGGCATACAGTCGATTGTTCGAGGGATGAAAACGGAATGAATGCTGGTCGGCATGCACGAAGGGGGCTCCCCCATCACCTGTCCAGTGTGCTGAAAGGACCCAATCGCGACCTTCCGTCGTGGTACGCCAGATGTTTACACCACCCACAAAAATGTGATTGGCATTCGTCGGGGATACTTCCAGAGCTAGGTCATAAAAGCCCTGACCGCCGTTGTCACGTCCGCTTGCCTGCCATCCAAGAAGATTCAAAGATGTTGGTAGCTCGGCGAAACTGGAGCCGGCATCATTCGACTTGTAGACACCTTCAAATCCCTGCGAGCTTGCGTTCGAGGCGAGTGCAACCACAACATTCTGGTTGGCCTTTGTCACTGCAAGGCGGATCCGGTTTGCCTGAGCAATGGAGTACACGTCATTCCATGTGACCCCCGCATCCGTGCTTCGATAGATCGTTGCGCCACCATTGAATCCATAGGTTGCCGCATACAACGTCGGAACAGATACAGGATTGCCAACAAGTTCACGGAAGATGCCCTGGGCCGTTCGGGTCCAATTGGCGCCACCGTTGGTGGTGCGATACATTCCGGCGTAGGTCGCGGCCACGACGATGTTGGGGTCTCTCGGATCATCCCAGAGTCGGCCAATGAGCGCATTGTCGGCCGGTTCGTTGGTGAAGTTTGTCTGCTTCCACGTCAGCCCACCATCTGTAGTCTTGATGATACCATAGGAAAATGTGTTGTATCGAGAGAGCTGTCCGGGAATTGCTCCATTGGCGTCCCCCGTCGCGACGTACATAACATCATCATTGGAGGGGGCAATCGCCATGTCACTGATGCCGATCACGGGGATCGACGGTATGTTCAAGGGACGCCAGAGAGTTCCGCCATTGGTGGTCTTCCAAATGCCCCCTGCCGCTGCTCCGGCATAAAGGACGTTCGGGTCCTTCCGCGAAAACTCGATGCAGTTGACACGTCCGATACCGTTCCAGGTAGAGAGCGCTGACGGCATATCTGGAGCAATGGGACCAAGTTCCTTCCAGGTTTTCGGCGCCATCACGTCTTCTGATGCCTTGCGTTCCTGCAAATGCTGGAGCTCATTGAGATACACTGCCGATGTTGGAAGTGTACCATCCGGCATCACGCGGCTTTGCCAGAACCACTCCCAGCGACGGAACTGCTTGTTGATCTTGACCTTGCCATCAGAGCCAGGAACTTCTACCGACTGTTGATAGTCGCGGCGTAGCTCTTCGAATGTCTTCTGAGCAAGTCCTTCAGCTGTGCAAAGGATGCATGCAAGAACCACAAAAACTGAGGAAACAGATCTGAACGAAGGCATTTGAACTCTCATTGATCACGAGAAATGTTTGGGCTGGATGGTTAGGATGATAGACACCAGTTTGTGGTATCGAGTTCCGCAATTTACGACCGATATTTGCGCTCCCTGTTCCCCGAAACATTCTGGAGCCCTTCCATATGGACGCAAATTTTCTATCGCGTCTTCAAACCGAGTTAGAGTCCATTGACCAGGCTGGTCTGTACAAGCGCGAGCGGATCATCGTTTCGCAGCAGGGGCCCGAGATCCTCGTGCAGGGACGCAGTGAACCAGTGCTCAATTTCTGCGCAAACAACTACCTCGGTCTTTCATCGCATCACTCAGTCATTGATGCCGCGAAGAACTACCTGGATTCGCACGGTTTTGGGATGTCCAGTGTGCGATTCATTTGTGGTACCCAGGACATCCATAAGGAACTGGAGCGCAAAGTCGCTGACTTCTGCGGTACGGATGATACGATTCTCTACGCCGCCTGCTTTGATGCCAACGGTGGTGTGTTTGAGCCCCTTCTTGGCGAAGAAGATGCGATCATTTCAGATGCTCTGAATCATGCATCGATCATCGATGGGGTTCGGCTTTGTAAGGCCAAGCGCTATCGGTATGAGTCGTGTAACATGGAGGACCTCGAAACCCAGCTGCGTCAGGCTCGTGCCGACGGAGTGCGAACGATCTTGATCGTTACCGATGCTGTGTTTTCAATGGACGGCACAATCGCGCCCCTTGACAAGATCTGCGACCTTGCCGACCAATACACGGCCCTGGTCATGGTTGATGAATGTCACTCGATGGGCTTCATGGGCGCTCACGGCCGAGGTGTTGTTGAGCATTGCGGTGTTACAGGACGCGTGGATATCATCACAGGAACTCTTGGTAAGGCACTTGGAGGGGGAATCGGAGGATTCACAACGGGTCGACAGCAGATCATCGACATGCTGCGCCAGCGCTCGCGTCCGTACCTCTTCTCGAATTCACTTCCTCCGTCGATCGTTGGAGCAGGAATAGCTGTAATGGACCTGCTGAGCTCAACGACCGAACTGCGTGATCGACTCGAAGAGAACACTGCCTATTTCCGCAATGGGATGGCTGCTCTTGGATTTGATATCGTTCCAGGCACTCACCCTATCACTCCAGTGATGCTCTACGATGCCCCCTTGGCTCAGAAAATGGCCGACAGATTACTTGAGCACGGCATCTATGTGATCGGATTCTTCTTCCCGGTTGTGCCAAAGGGTAAGGCTCGCATCCGTGTTCAAGTATCAGCGGCTCACACCCGTGAACACCTTGATAAGGCAATCGCTGCATTCGGTGCGGTTGGCAAGGAATTGGGAGTGATCCAATGACCATCGGAATCTGTGGTGCCGGAACCATGGGGCGCGGCATAGCTATATCCAGCCTCACGGCCGGTCATGTGGTCGTCATGGTGGACCTGTCGGAGTCTGCACTTGAGGCTGCGCAGACATCGGTCCGAGAACAGCTTCAAAAGGCCGTGGAAAAAGGCAAGATGACCGAAGAACAGTTCGCTGCGGCTTCGACTTCGATTTCAATATCGACAGATCTCGGTGTGTTGCATTCAGCCGAGATCGTCATCGAAGCAATTGCCGAAAAGATCGAAATCAAGCACATGCTGTTTAGCAGTCTCGAAAAGATCGTTACACCAGAGGCCATTCTCGCAACGAATACGTCGAGCATAAGCATTGCGGCACTTGCCAGAGTTCTGGAGAATCCGTCCCGATTTGTCGGTCTTCACTTCTTCAATCCGGCGCACATCATGAAGCTCGTGGAGATCATCAAGGGCCCGCGAACATCATCGGCAACCGTTGAGACCTGCCTCGCCTTTGCCAAAGGTCTTGGCAAAACTCCTGTTGTTGCCGCCGATGCACCAGGATTCATCGTCAATCGCATCGCCCGTAATTACTACAACGAATCGCAGCGCATCGTTATGGAGGGGGCTAGCACGATCCCCCAGGTTGACGCTCTTATGAAGGGGCTTGGTTTCAAG
>JBJTEQ010000209.1:0-5943 GCA_046092945.1 Kapaibacterium sp. (SeqCode) | reverse complement strand
GATTTGGTCATGGCCATTGCCGAGGCACTGTTCTTCGCCAGACGGCGAGCGATCTGCATGGTCTCCTGCTCAAGTACATCATCGTCCACGACGTGCGAGATCATTCCGAGATTTTGTGCCTCTTCCGCACCAATGTTATCCGCGGTCAGAAGCAGACGTCGGGCTCGCGTGTCGCCGATCTTCCTCACGAGATACACGAGAACGATTGCCGGGATGAAGCCGATGCGCACTTCAGAGTAGCCAAACACCGCTCCCGAGCGTGCAGCAACGACCAGGTCGCAAACCGTGGCAAGTCCACATCCGCCAGCGATGGCCGCCCCGTGCACCATGGCAATCACGGGCTTGGGACAGTCAACAATGGCCTGAAACATATTCTTGAGCGAGGTAGAGTCATCGACGTTTTCCAACGGCGACAGTTCAGATATCCTCTGGAGGTAGGCCAGGTCTGCACCAGCGCAGAAGGCCGGACCGTCTCCGCGCAAAACGACAACCTTTACGGCGGGGTCGTCGCGCATCGTGTCCATAGCATCATGCAGCGCGGCAATGAGCTCAGTGCTGAGCGCATTGCGCTTTTCGCCACGATTCATGGTGATCGTGCCGATGCCATCGGAGACAGACGTCAAGAGAATGCTCATGGGGCCGAAAATACGCTATGCATGGCCCCCTGCCATAGACAAACAGGTCATCATCGCACGATGATTAGGGGCCAGGTATTATGAGATACACCGTCGTTTGTGCGAATGTAGTAGCTGCCCGAACCCAGCTCGCCCACGTTGATCGGCTGCAGGAACGGATACCGTGACGGCACGGTAGAAATGGATTCCATGAGAACGGTTCGGCCGGTCAGGTCACAGACGGTGAAGACAACCGGAATCTGAGGAGTTCGTTCGACAGGAACGTACACCACGCTTGAGGCCGGATTGGGAAACACTGGAGATGTGCCTGCAGCAGCGAACAGGGTATCTGTCGGACGATAGTCGGACGTCCACGTTTCGCCCGGGAGAATTGCGGTGATAGCGGCAATGCTGGTGTCGATGACAACCACGTGACGGAAAGAGCGGCGATGTCCGGGAGGAAGGGGCGTTTCGAAGCGCATACCCGAAACCGTGGCAACATCGTTCACATCCTCAAAGTTGAAGCGCTCAGAGTGCTTCAGCATTTCGGTCTTTGTCTCCGTAGCGAATCCACCATAGGTTGTGGTGTTATCAAGGCCCGCCTGGATCGGACGTCCATCGCTGTAGGGGGAATCGTTGTATATGACCACCATAGGCTGGCGTTCACCGACGGCTGTCACGACTTGGAGGGCTCCATTTCGGTAGGTTTTGTTTCGAGCTGGCTGACTGCCGAGGTCCCAATCATAGAACCATGCTGCAGCCAGGTCATGAAGTGTCGTGTCGCTCCGATTCGTTAGCGTTACGTCCACCCGAAGAACATTCTTTGACGTGTCGAGTTCAACGTTGAACTCAACCTCGACGCCGATGCGTAGTGAGTCGGGTGCATCAGCATCACTGACAGTTCCTGTGATGGCATGTCGTCCGACAAAGCGCCGCAGCGGACGGAAGTGGTCGTTATTGCGCTTCAGCGATCGAACGGCGTCCACAGTGCGGCCGTTAGCGTGAACCATCAGGCCCCCTTCATAGAGCTGACCGCAGAAGTTCTGAAACCGAAGTCCTTCGCCCTGACCACGCTCAAGGTCGGTGTTGCCGATGCGGGCGCGGTCGCCAATACTCACGCGTATAGCGTGATTTGCCAGCGTTGTAAACGCCGGTGCTGGCGTTACCGCATAGCCGTAGCGACGGTTGACTGCAGCTCCTGAACGATCTGTGCCCAACAGACGCATGTGGACATATGCTGCGGTATCGGTTTCAGCTGATACCACAAAGTCCTGCGCCGGCAGGAAGAACCTCTCGCCAACACCAATCTGTTGCTGCGTTATGACACCCTCTGACGAAACTGCGCGAAGAGCATCTCGCCCGATACCGCTGATTCCATCCACCCCGATGACCTTAAGTGTCCAGGGGGCAAGCCGATTCACAAGCCCAATGCGTGCCGTCAGCGTGTCTCCCACATTCCAGCGCTGCGAACCGCTTTTTGCGGCGAGCTCTATCGTATCAACTTCAATGGAGACCAGAGTGTCCGGACTCGCCGTCACGGCCTTCAGGGCGTTAAGGCGTCCACGTGGCAGCTGCAGTCGATCAATCTCCGCGGGCACCGTTGCCCAGGGTGCTTCATCAATGGCATCACGCACAACGGCGCATGCCTGCAAGGGGGCAAGTTCGGGGTGCTTCGATCGAACAAGTGCAACAACAGCAGCAGCCAATGGCGATGACCCAGACGTGCAGCAGAAGCTGTCGTACCCACCATTATTTGATGTCGTCCAGCTTGAGTGTCCCGGAGCCATAACGTCAACCGTTGGCCCCCTACCCGTCATCGGAACAACGTTGTCCGAGGCATCAACAACGCCCACGCTGAGCACGCCCTTGTAGCCCGCAGGGTAGAAGGGTGATGCTGAATAGTGATTGCCCGCTGCGGCCACTACCGCCGTTCCTCGGGCAATGGTATAAGTGATCACATCCTGATCGATGCACGATGGAGACTGTCCGCCCCAGGAGCAATTCACCACGTCGAAACCGTTCACGGCAGCATACATTAATGCCTCGTATCCGAACACAATTCCCGTTGTACCCTTGGGCATTGTGCGCAGCGGAAAGATCTGACACTTGCCGGCAAGACCGGCGATGCCAACACCATTGTTCGTCGTGGCATCGCAGAGTCCGGCTACTCCCGTGCCGTGGCCGTTATCCGGGTTGAAGGCGTCACCAGCTGATGTCGAATCCTCTTTCCATGAAAAATTGTAGCCCCGATAATCATCGATATATCCGTTGCTATCGTCGTCGATACCATTGCCCGGAATCTCCGACGTACGCTTGTGAATAGCATCGACGAGGTCCTCGTGTTCCGTGCGCACGCCACTGTCGATGATACCGATGACCACAGAATCGCTGCCCGACTCAACATCCCATGCAGCATAAGCGTTTACAGTCCGCAGAAGATCCTGCCTGCCACGCTCCGGATCGTTGGGCTCTGCACACAGCTGCTGGATGCACCAGGGGGCGGCACATTCGATCGGACCACAGCCAATGCGCAAACGGGCAATCATCTGCTCTGGTGGAATCTCCGGACGGTCATACTCAACAACGAATGACCGAAGGAGTCGCTCCTCCACGATCAATGCTTCGTCGAGATTCATTCGCCGAGCGTTCTGAACACTGCGCTGCTGTCTCAGGGTAAACGTAAGTGACTGCTCAAACGGCAGCACCGGGCGGACGATGCGAAGCCCCATATCCGCCAGCGCCTGCTGCGCAGATAAGGCGTGATCAGCCGCAATACGCACCTTGAGCTTACCCTTGAGGACAGGATCGGGACGATGCGGCAATTCCGCCGGCCATGAATCGAACTGCGCAACACCCGGTGCTGTAGCGCCAAGCAGCAGAATGGCAATGACGATGCTTCTCATCGAACGAACCGGAGCGTGTGAATGGAATGATCTTCGAGCTCGACAAGGATGGAGTAAGCCCCCTTCTCAAGCGTGGCAGTATCGATGGATGCCTCGTCTGCACCATCGTGACGCCAGCTCAATCGCGTGCGTCCGAGCTGGTCGATGACCGTGAAGCGGACGGCATTCGGAACATCGGAGAGCGTCGCCTTTTCATTGACAGGGTTCGGTGAGATCTGCAATGTGCTCGTGGTCTCATCACGGCGAACGGAAACCGATGCGAGAACCTTGCGCATGAGCTCTTTGGCAGATTCACCATCAGCGCCAACGGTGATCACAACGCGAAATGTCCACGACTCCCCAACGGCAAGGGGCTTGTTGTGCAGCATTCCGACAACGCCGCTTATGTCACCCTCTCCACTCTCGCTGATATCTGTGCCACTGGTAAGAAGGCGGACGCGATCGGCGTGGGTAAAACCATCCGTATCGTCGATGATAGCGCTATAGAGAAAGCCTGCCGATTGCGCTACATCAGACGGGTCTTCGCTGATTGCGGCCACGCACACGGCCACGGGAAAGCCCTGACGGGTGATCGTCTGTGCCGCGTTGTTCTTCGAACGAAGTGAAGCAGGAAGCGCTTGCGCATCGGTGGTGATACGATTGGAACGACCACGCGTGCCGATATCCCAGTCGAGCAGATACCCCGCGGACAGTCCTGAAACTGTTGCCAGCCGTGGTGTCACAGTAACCGTCCAGATGGTTGCCGATTGTTCCTTCGCCGGAAAGGTGCAGTTCTGGCTCACCACCACACCGATTGGATTCGTTGTGGCTTCATCCATCATCCGGCATGTGGACGCATCGGGCACAACATCGAAGCGCTTGGTCGCAACGAAATCCGATGTATACGGAGGATCATTCTTGAAGGACGATACTGAGCGATCAGCGGCATCAACCATAAAGAAGCCACTTGGCGACAACAGCTGAAACGACGGCTTCTTACCGAAACCATCGCCCTGACGTTGGTCGGTAACGGAAGTGTAGCCCACCATCCCGTCATCGGCCATCGAGTAGATGAGTGAATCGTTGGCAAACTGAGCAATGCCGGCCGGTGGTTCAATGTAGTACCAGTCACGATCGATCGCCGAGTCGCCCACGAAGTCAATGCGCATCACGCATGGTCCCGCACCGATAGCCTCGACGACGCAGGGGAATGCACGCGACCAAACCGTTGCACCCGTGCCCACAACACCCACATCGTCGCGCTCACGAAGCACTCTCAGGATCCATCCATTGGCATCCACGATTTTCGTTTCTACTTCTGCCGCTCCCGGTGCAAGGTCATTCACGATACCAAACTCCAGAAGGAGAGTATCTCCGGCGCGGAAGCGATTCGATGGTGATCCCGACGACACCCTCTGGCGCACCGAGGCCACACGCATAAATGGTCGGGAAAGGGGCTCCGTGGTAACCGCACGGAACATATTCACGCGAGGTGCAAGAAACTCACCGATGGCATTGTTCTTCATGGTGATGTCGTCCGCCGTCCGACACAGGTGCGCCGCAACCTGCCGAGGGGTCAGCTGCGGCCACCGAGCGCGAACAACAGCGGCTACGCCAGCAACGATGGGTGAAGCAAACGACGTTCCGATCACTCCGTTGGAACCGTAGGAGCCCCCTGCATCAGTCGTGTAAGCCCCGTTACCAGGAGCCATGATCCGGCTGTTGCGAGCCAGACCGCTTGACGAGACAACGAAATCATCGGGAGTGGTTTCACCAACACCGATCACACCGTCATAGGATGCAGGAAAGTTCCGATCACGAAAGGCCGAGCCCATGGCATCGTCACCATGATTGCCAGCTGAAGCAACAACCACTGTTCCCTTTGCCAGGCAGTAATCGATCACGGACTGATCGATGGCCGACTCCGGCTTGACGAGTCCCCAGCTGCAGTTGACTACATCAAAACCACGCTGGGCGGCGTAGATCAATGACTGATAGCCGAAGACGATTCCTCCGCCATCCTTGAGTGCTGTCTTCATTGGAAAGAACCGCGACGTAAGACCAGCGCCAACAACGCCAAGGCCATTGTCTGTTGCTGCAGCAGCGATACCGGCGACCTTTGTGCCGTGTCCGAAGGAAGTGTTACTTGTGGTGCTGCCGGGCATTCCGGACTCAAGCTGCCACGTAAAGTTGTATCCACGGTGGTCATCAACGTACCCGTTGCCGTCATCGTCGACGCTATTGTCGGGAATCTCCCCCGTGTTCACCGCGATGTTTGGTGCAAGGTCCTCGTGTGATTGCGATACTCCGTCATCACTGATCCCGATGGTGATCGTATCCGAACCGCGAAACACGTCCCAGGTTTGTGCCAGCCGAATAGTCTGCAGATATGCCTGCTCCATCATGAGAGGGTCGTTCGGTGCAGCACCAATTGCGCTGATGTACCA
>JBJTEQ010000208.1:0-6721 GCA_046092945.1 Kapaibacterium sp. (SeqCode) | reverse complement strand
ACAGACGCCACGCAACAACATGGTGTTCAAGATTTATCGATATGCTCCAGACTATCCAGCATTTTCCGGGAGGACTCTGCTACCGCGGGGACGTTTAGAGGATGGACCGCTGTCCGTGGCTGATTCGGATACTCGCAGACGTCGTGACTATCTCGTTGACCCCGTCAACGATCGCGTGGTCTTCCGACTGCAATCCGAACAGTCGGTAACTATTGATGCCTATGACGTACTCGGTCGGCTCTTGGATTCTTCGGCAGAAGAAGTGCTCTCTCCCGGCGTCCATGTTCGCTCCATCCCTCATGGTACGATCATCGTCAGGCTGAGATAGTCGCGTCACGTTTTTCGGTAAAAGGAGCTCGAGGAAGAATAGAGAGAACACTCTTTTCATTCTTCCTTTGAGGTTTGTATGACCAAAGAGACTATTGCCGCCTATGAGCGGTATGCCGACCATCTTGAAGAGCTGCGTCGCGCCGAAGCCGAATGGGCTTCTGCGGAGTATTGGATCGAAACACTGGTGGAGCTGTGCCGCGACCATGGTGACGATGCCGAAGAGCAGTTTCTTCGAGATCGGCTCCTTGCCGCCCGACTGCACCGTGAAGTTGCGATGCGCGGAGTCGCGGAAGTACCAAGGCTCTCCGCAGGGTAGTCCGTCGAAGTCGAAGCTCTGCGATCGCGCAGATCAAGGCCTAGATCGACACTGGCCTGAAGTAACTCTCAACTACGCGTAACACCATGCGCTGTATGAACTTCCGTTCATACGGCAATGAAATGTCGGGTTTGGCGTCCTCTGCCGGGCCGTGGTATATTTACCTTGGCTTCCAAGTAGCAACGCCCAAACTCCACAGAATCGAATGTCCAGTCCGCCACAACGCCATCTGATCGCTTTCCTGACTGTAGCCGTGATCGCTCCAGGACTCCTTCAGGCAGCTGGGTTGGATGTCCGTTCGGAAGGAGCGGCGGCACCGTCGGTGGCTATTCCCGATTCAGCGCGCAAGCGGCCAATTTTCCCTGATGAGTTCAGCGAACTCGACGAGGATGATACATCCAAGGTGCGGATGGACCCCGTCGTTACCACGCAGATGGAGAGGGCTCGGCAACGGTACCTTGGGGCATTGTCTCTCATTGAAAAGGCAGACACTTCCCAGGCTGCTGAGCAGTTTGAATCGGCAATCGCCTTGCTGAATGACCTGGCTACCTATCCGGAAATTGAGTCAAACGTCGACTTCACGGACCTTGTGCAGGCTGTGATTGAGGATTATGAGACCTATGTCAAGAGTATAGACAACCTCAATCCCAACACGTCCATCTTTATTCTCCGAGACCGGCTCTTTGAAGAGGCCGATGCCCGACAAACCGCGGTAGAGCTGATCGCAACGGGTGCGTCGCCGGCACCACCGGTAGAGATTCCGAACACGACCATTCCACTGACGTATAACGAGTACGTGCGACCACAGATGTCCTTTATGTCCGAGGGCCGCGGACGCCGATTCATGAAGACATGGATCGAACGTACAGGACGCTGGTTCCCAACGCTCAAGCGCATAGCAAATGAAGAACAGATGCCCGAAGAGATCGTGCACCTGGCCATGATGGAGTCAGCACTGAATCCCGAAGCAGTGTCGCGCGCCAAAGCCGTTGGCATGTGGCAGTTCATGCGGGCCACCGGCGAAGAGTACGATCTGAACGTCAACTACTGGATGGATGAACGACGCGATCCAGAGAAGGCAACGCGGGCGTCCATGCGCTTCCTGAAGGATCTCTACAACGATCTCGGAGACTGGCACCTTGCGCTTGCTGCCTATAACTGTGGGGCAGGGGGCGTGCGCCGCGCGATCCGCAAATCGGGTCTGGATAAACCAACCTTCTGGCAGATCCGAGAGTTTTTGCCGAAGGAAACACGTGAATACGTGCCGCTCTATATCGCAACCACTCTCATCACGCTGAATCGCGATAAATATGGTTTCCCGGACGATTCGCTGTCATTCCATCGACCGTACGAGTACGAAACCGTCACTATTAACGAGCCGGTAAGTCTTGGTGCCCTGGCCAAGTGCGCATCCGTTTCAATGGACTCTCTCCGGGCTCTGAACACAGAGCTGGTGCGTGGTTGCACACCGCCGCAGGGACCCTACAAGCTGAAGTTGTATCCCGGGATGGCCCAGGACTTCATGCGTCGGTTTGCAGCACTCAGCGACGACGACAAGCAGATCTACTTGAAGCACACCGTGTCGCGCGGGGAGACGCTGGCGAGCATCAGTGCCGCCTATCGTGTCTCAGCTGTGGAGCTCTCGGAGATCAATGGAATCAATGGCTATAGAGCACGCCTGAAGTCCGGTTCAGTCCTGCGCGTTCCAGTCCGCAGTGTCAGTGCGTCGGCTTCCGCGGATCTCGCAAGCTCCCCTTCGCCTGCCCCTCAGGCGGTGCGGACGGATTCAACGACAAAGACCTCTGCTGTGTCGCAGCCCATGGTTACTGATGACTCCCATTCGCGTGGAATGCGGGAAGGCGTTGCAGCTGTGTACGTTGTAGAGCGGGGCGACAACCTGTCGGCGATTTCCAGCAAGTTCAACATCCGGATTGCTGACCTGCGTAACTGGAATAACATTCCCTACGACCGTGATGCTCTGCGGGTAGGTGACACACTGATCGTTGGAACTCCTTCCGGTGTGCAGAAGGCCCGCGCCGCGGTGGACATCACCTCCGTTGAGCAGCTCCCGCGCGTTCGCACGCAGCGCCATACCGTGCGCAAGGGCGAGAATCTTAAGACCATTGCGAGTCGGTATTCGATGACGATTGCTCGATTAGCGGAACTCAATCACGTCAAGCGCACAGCCAGAGTTAAGCCGGGAGCAATTCTTCTCGTAGAAGCACCGAAGCGCCGCATACCTGCGCAGGAGACGGCCACCTCTGCAACAAAGCGCCCCAAATCGTATCGCGTTCGTAAGGGAGATACGCTGGCCGGAATCGCAGACCGCTTTAGTCTATCCGTCGCCGAGATCCGTCGCAAGAATCCGTCGCTACGGAATTCATCCATGCTTCGAGCCGGTCAGATTGTTCGGCTGAACTAGCCCCCTTCAGGATACGAGGTATGCCCGTATCTTTGCCGCAATGCACGCAATTATTCCTGTAGCCGGCATCGGCACGCGTCTGCGTCCGTTCACACATTCGCTTCCAAAAGTTCTTGTGAATGTGGCGGGTAAACCGATTCTCGGACACATCCTCGATTCACTGGTCCAGCAGAATATCACGACTGCTACGATCATCACTGGTTACAAGGGTGATCTGGTAGAGGACTATGTCCGCTCGACGTATTCTCTCGATGTGCGCTTTGTGCAGCAGGACGAGATGCTCGGTCTTGGGCATGCGATCTGGTCCGCCCGTGAATCGCTCGGTGAAGAGCCGGCCTTGATTATCCTCGGCGATACGGTGTTTGATGTAGATCTGTCCGTACTTGCAGCGCGACAGTTCTCCTCTCTTGGCGTTAAGCATGTTGATGATCCACGTCGCTTTGGTGTAGTGATCGAGGAAGGGGGCTTTGTTACCCGCCTCGTTGAGAAGCCGGAAACACTCGTCTCGACAATGGCCATCGTTGGTCTTTACTACATCCATCAGCCTTCTCGACTGAAGGTTGCTCTCGACCGACTGATCTCGGAGAACATCCGCACGAAGGGTGAGTATCAGCTGACGGATGCGCTACAGATCATGGTTGACTCCGGAGAAAAGTTCACCACGTTCCCGGTGGAAGGCTGGTATGACTGCGGAAAGCCGGAAACGCTTCTTCAGACGAATCGCTTTCTTTTGACGCAGCGCAGCGAAATGCCAACGGCTCCGCGCGGATGTGTACTCATACCTCCGGTACACGTAGACCCTACGGCCATCGTTGAGCACTCGGTCATCGGACCCTACGCGTCGATCTCGAAGGGCTCGGTTGTGCGAAACAGTATCATTCGTGACAGTATCATCAGTAACAATGCCTCGGTTGCTGACATTTCTCTCGACCAGTCGATCATCGGCGAAAACGCCGAAGTAACGGGTCGTTTCTCTTCGATCAACATCGGCGACGGGTCGATCGTACGGTTGTCCCAATAGCCCCTTACCAACGAACACCACTCCCACCAATCCTTTCTGACGATGAAGTACATCTTTACCTCCGAGTCTGTTTCTGAAGGACATCCCGACAAGGTCTGCGATCAGGTCTCGGATGCCGTGCTCGATGAAGTGCTGGCCCATGACCCCACGGGTCGGGTCGCGTGTGAGTGCTTTGCCACTACAGGCATGATCGTTGTTGGCGGCGAGATCACAACGACGCACTACATCGATCTGCCGGAACTTGTACGCAGCGTTATCCGCGAGATCGGCTACGATCGCGGCGAGTATCGCTTCGAAGCAGATTCCTGTTCGGTGATCAACGTGATCAACCGTCAGTCACCGGACATCGCCCAGGGCGTTGACACCGGCGGTGCTGGCGATCAGGGCATGATGTTCGGTTATGCCTGTAAGGAAACCGAAGAACTCATGCCGGCGGCGATCCACTACTCTCACCAGCTCATGAAGCGTCTGGCCGACATTCGCAA
This sequence comes from Kapaibacterium sp. (SeqCode), assembly GCA_046092945.1. Taxonomy (GTDB): domain Bacteria; phylum Bacteroidota; class Ignavibacteria; order Kapaibacteriales; family Kapaibacteriaceae; genus UBA10438. Next base: position 2,147 of record JBJTEQ010000208.1, on the reverse strand, counting down.
GACCAACCATCAGCTCATGCCATACCTACGTCCGGATGCGAAGGCTCAGGTATCGGTGGTCTATGGAGACAATGGCGAGGTTGTGGCCGTTGACACGATTGTGGTCTCTACACAGCACGATCCGATGCCCAATGCCCAGAGCCGCATCCATGACGACGTCATTGAGAATGTTGTCAAGGCCGTTGTTCCCGAGCATCTTATTACGTCAGACACCAAGTTCCACGTGAACCCAACTGGCAAATTCGAGATCGGTGGACCCCACGGTGACACGGGGCTCACTGGCCGCAAGATCATCGTGGACACCTATGGTGGCAAAGCACCACACGGTGGAGGTGCCTTTTCGGGGAAGGATCCGACAAAGGTCGACCGTTCGGCAGCGTACGCAGCGCGACATCTTGCAAAGAACATCGTTGCTGCCGGTATTGCCCGCGAGTGTACCATCCAGCTGGCGTACGCCATCGGTGTTGCCCAGCCAGTGTCGATCAATGCCGATCTGCACGGCACCTCCGAGGTGAACCCCCGCGACCTTGAAAAGTTCATAATGGAGAACGTGGATCTTACCCCGGCCGGCATTATCACCCGCCTGAATCTGCGTCGGCCCATCTATCGGGCATCAGCTGCCTACGGACATTTTGGACGTCATGAGTTCCCGTGGGAACATCTTGACCTCGTTTCGGCGTTTGCAGGAACATTCGCATAAGGTGCCACAGGGGCACCAGCACTTTTTACTCGGAAACACTCACAATTATCACAGCAATGGCAACTACAACACTCAAGAAGGCACCAGCAAAGGCCTCCACCAATGGTGTGGCCACAAACGGTGTGCACAAGAATGGCTCGGCAAAGAAGAAGAATGCCGGACCGCTCGACCGTATGATGAAGGCCCCGGCCCGCGTGGCCAAGGGCACGATCGCTCACAAGACCTACTCCTATGCCGTGGCCGATATGGGCCTGGCAGAATGGGGTCGCAAGGAAATCCAGCTGGCCGAAGCTGAAATGCCGGGCCTGATGGCCCTGCGTGAAGAATTCAAGGGCAAGAAGCCGCTGAAGGGGGCCCGCATTGCCGGCTGCCTTCACATGACCATCCAGACGGCCGTGCTCATCGAAACCCTCGTTGACCTTGGTGCTGACGTGACCTGGTCGAGCTGCAACATCTTCTCGACGCAGGACCATGCTGCAGCCGCAATTGCCAAGGCCGGTATCCCGGTCTTTGCCTGGAAGGGTATGAACGAAGAAGAGTTCGACTGGTGTATCGAGCAGACCATGTTCTTTGGCAAGGATCGCAAGCCCCTTAACATGATCCTTGATGACGGTGGTGACCTGACAAACATGGTTCTGGACAAGTATCCGGAGCTGATCGGCGAGATTCGTGGACTCTCCGAAGAGACCACCAGGGGCGTACACCGCCTCTATGAGCGCGTAAAGAACGGCACGCTGCCAATGCCGGCTATCAACGTGAACGACTCGGTAACGAAGAGCAAGTTCGACAACAAGTACGGCTGTAAGGAATCGCTGGTCGATGCTATCCGCCGTGCAACGGACATCATGCTTGCCGGTAAGGTTGCCGTTGTTGCCGGATACGGTGACGTCGGCAAGGGCTCTGCAGCATCTCTGCAAGGGGCTGGCGTGCGCGTGATCGTTACAGAGATCGATCCGATCTGCGCCCTTCAGGCAGCTATGGACGGTTTTGAAGTAAAGCGTATGATCGATGCCGTGAAGGAAGCTGACATTGTGGTTACGGCCACCGGCAACTGCGACATCATCTCCGAGAAGCACTTCAAGGCCATGAAGGATAAGTCTATCGTGTGTAACATTGGCCACTTCGATAACGAGATCGACATGGCTTGGCTGAACAAGAACCATGGCAAGAGCAAGGTCGAGATCAAGCCGCAGGTGGATATGTACACCATCGGCAAGCGCCAGATCATCGTTCTCGCAGAAGGACGTCTGGTTAACCTTGGCTGCGCCATGGGTCACCCATCATTCGTGATGTCGAACTCCTTCACGAACCAGACGCTGGCCCAGATCGAGCTCTGGAAGAACTCGAAGAACTACGAAAACAAGGTGTATGTGCTGCCGAAGAAGCTCGACGAAAAGGTTGCACGCCTCCACCTGAAGAAGATCAGCGTCCAGCTTGAAGTCCTCAA
>JBJTEQ010000207.1:0-2828 GCA_046092945.1 Kapaibacterium sp. (SeqCode) | reverse complement strand
GGCGTAACAGGCAACGCTGTACTCGGTACGAGCGGAATCCTAAACAACAATCAGCTGCGTTTTCCGAATGAGCCGGCACGGCATAAGCTGTTGGATATGGTTGGGGATCTTGCACTGATCGGTGCTCGACTCCGTGCTCAGGTTCTTGCTGCACGTCCAGGCCATGCAAGTAACATCGAGTTCGCCCGCAAGGTGCGCCGTATGTATGAGAATAACCAGAATGTCAAGCGCTACTCTCCATCAACGATGGAGACGGTGTTCGACATCAAGAAAATCCTCTCGATGCTTCCGCATCGGTATCCGTTTCTGATGGTCGATAAGATCATTGAGTATTCACCGGATCGCAATCGAATCGTTGGCGTAAAGAACATTACCTTCAACGAGCCGGAGTTCATGGGCCACTTCCCTAATCGTCCGATCTTTCCGGGTGTGCTGATCATGGAAGCAATGGCCCAGACCGGATGCATGCTTTTGATCTCCAAAGGGATTGACCCGGAGAAGAAACTGGTCGTCTTCACGGGTATGAACAACGTCAAGTTCCGTCGGGAAGTTGTTCCCGGCGATCAGCTGGTGATGGATCTCGAAATGACGCGGTTCCGATTCAATATCTGCCAGCTGGTGGGCAAGGCTTACGTTAACGGGCAACTTGCCGCTGAAGCAGAGCTGCAGGCGGCTGTTGTCGATCGCGAGGTGGCCTCATGAGTACGATGATCCATCCGTCGGCGATCGTTTCGCCGAATGCGCGGCTTGATGAGAACGTATCGGTTGGTGCGTTCTGTGTTGTTGAAGACGATGTTGAGATCGGCCAGGGCACAGTTCTGATGAGTCATGTTGTAGTTGGTAATGGGGCTCGCATTGGTCGCGACGTTCGCATTCATCCAAACGCCGTCATCAGTACGGCTCCGCAAGATCTGAAGTATGCCAACGAGCCAACGGTTGCAATCATTGGTGACCGGACGGTGATCCGTGAGTCGGTAACAGTGAATCGCGGGACCGTGCATAGTGGCCAGGCCTCGGTCGGCAGCGACTGTCTTCTCATGGCATACGTACATGTAGCACACGATTGCGTTGTCGGTAACAACGTTATTATGGCAAACGGTGTGCAGCTGGGCGGGCATGTCGAATTAGGGGATTGGGCCATTATCGGTGGTCTGACTGGTGTTCACCAGTTCTGTCGCATCGGCGCGCACAGTATGGTTGGAGCATGCTCGCGTGTGGTCAAGGATGTGCCGCCCTTCACGCTGAGCGGCAAGGAGCCCCTTTCCGTCGAAGGTATCAATGCCGTTGGTCTGCGTCGTCGCGGATTCAGCAACGAAACCATCAGTGCGATCGATGAATTCTACACGATTCTTCTGCGTAGCGGCTATAACACTTCCGACGGCATTCGTGCGTACGAGTCCGCTTTTCCCGTGATCGATCCCGAGGTTGTGCGATGCATTGCCTTCATCCGGGAGTCAAAGCGCGGCATTTACCGCTGAGTCCTCTCCGCATCACTATCGTCGGAGCCATGGTTCTATGCTATGCTGCTGCGACTCTTCACGCTGGAACCGATCCCTTTCCGCAGCCGATAGCGAATCCTTTCGAAGGGCGCATCCAGGTCTTTGCAAGTCCGGACGCACGCGCAATGCGATTCGACATTGGAGCCTCACCGGCAATGGCTGCCCGCGATTCGACGCTTCGCATAAGGGCTGACTTTTTCACGCTCTCGCGCATGCGGTCTGCAGAGGCGATGAAGTTTCCAGTGGAGACTGTTGATTATTGGTTTGGTCTTTCCGCCTCATGGGCATCTACGGAGATTCCTTTTGCGGCGCGCCTGCGCCTTGCTCACGTATCTGCGCATTTCGTCGACGGCACGCGCTGGCCGTTTACTCCCGACTCATCGGTGCCAGTGTATAGTAGAGAGTTTGCTGAAGTGCTTGTCTCAAGCAGCCATGGTCCTTTGCGCGTTTACGCTGGTGGCGCGGTGATCTGGTCGAATCATCATTCCGACTTCTCGCGCGTGATTCCGCATTTCGGTGCTGAGGTCACTCATGCGCTATCAGGCTCAACGACGCTTGTAGCCGCCTACGACGGAAAGCTTGTCGGATATCAATCGGTTGTGCTTCCACAGCACTGTGCCCAGGTAGGTCTGGTGTACCGTCACCGCACTGATATTGAGGGAGGCCTGATGATCTATCGCTATGATGGTCGGAGCATCCACGGGATGTTCCCCACACAGCAGGATCACTACTGGGCTGTGGGTGTTCGACTTGGTATGCCGTGATTGGGGCGCGACCTCGCTATTTTCGCCCCCTGACTTCTGATCACCATCGCTGAAAGTACTACCCCATGGGAATTGCCTGTGGCATCGTCGGCCTGCCCAACGTCGGAAAATCCACTCTATTTAATGCGCTGACCTCGAATGAGGCCGAAGCGGCGAACTACCCGTTTTGCACGATCGACCCGAACGTTGGCATTGTGAACGTTCCAGATCCGCGCCTGAAAGCTCTCTCTGTGCGTTACGACACCGAAAAGGAAGTGCCGACGACAGTTGAGTTTGTCGACATTGCGGGACTTGTGAAGGGGGCTTCCAAGGGCGAAGGACTCGGTAACCAATTCCTGGCCAATATCCGTCAGTGCGACGCTGTGGCACATGTGGTGCGGTGCTTTGAAGACGACAACGTGGTGCACGTGCATGGTGGTGTTGATCCTCTGCACGACATTGACATCATCGAAACGGAGCTGATCCTGAAGGATGTTGAGTCAGTTGACAAGCGCATGGAAACTGTCAACAAAAAGGTGCGAGCTAACGACAAAGAGGCAAAAGAGGACTATGAGTTCCTTGGTGT
>JBJTEQ010000206.1:0-5483 GCA_046092945.1 Kapaibacterium sp. (SeqCode) | reverse complement strand
GACTCACCAGAAGGTCGTTTCTTCAACCGTACGGTTCAGGTGATCATCGAAACGCCGCTGGCAGATGCTGAACTTGAGTAAGTGATCTCGAACAATTGAATTCCAACGAGCGCTCAACCTTATGGTTGAGCGCTCTTTTTTAGACGCTGCTATAACTTTGCGCCTATGATCGAATGGAATGCCGACCCAATCATTGGTACCATTGGCCCCTTACAGCCACGATGGTATGGAGTGCTGTTTGCCAGTGCTTTTCTCTTCAGCTACGCCGTGATGAAGCGAGTGTTCCTGCGAGAGGGCAAACACCAGAATGATCTCGATCGACTGACGATCTATATGATGATCGGAACGGTGCTTGGTGCGCGACTTGGACACGTGCTGTTTTATGAACCTGGCATCATCCTTCAGGATCCCCTCGAGGTCATTGCGATATGGCATGGTGGACTTGCCAGTCATGGTGGTGCGATCGGCATTATTCTTGCCGTTCTTCTCTTTAGTCGCAACACGCCGGGTTTCTCGATGACTTGGCTTCTCGACCGACTGTCGATCGTTGTGCCATTGTCGGGCATGTGCATCCGTCTGGGAAATCTGATGAACTCGGAGATCATAGGACGTCCGACGGATATGCCATGGGGCTTCTGGTTCATGCGGGTCGATGCAGTGCCCGTTGCGCGCCATCCGACGCAGATCTACGAGGCACTTATCTGTCTGGCGTTGTTTCTGCTGATGATGCATCTGTATCGCAAGGGGCTGGCATCATCCCGACCCGGATTCATGATCGGTCTTCTGATGATTCTGCTCTTTACGAGTCGATTCATAGTGGAGTTTTGTAAGGAAGTTCAAGAGGCGTTCGAGGCTTCGCTGCCGATCGACATGGGTCAGATTCTGAGCATTCCGTTCATAGTGGCCGGACTCATCTTCATGCTGCGCTCAGCCCGTACTTCGTCGGCGAGATAAGCCCCCTTCGACCTATTTTTGCCGTCCCCTTCATCAATCAGTGAAATCATCATGAGCATCTCAACGATCACCGTCATTGGCGGCGGAACCATGGGTAATGGTATCGCCCACGTTGCCGCGCAGAGCGGATTTTCCGTCACCCTCGTAGATGTCTCAGACGCAGCAATTGAGCGTGCGATGAAGACCATCACCGGAAATCTTGAGCGGCAGGTCAAGAAAGAGACGATCACCGCAGAGAAAATGGCCGAGACGCTTGGGCGCATCTCAACGACAACAGATCTTGAGAAGGGGGCTAGCAATGCCGACCTCGTGATCGAAGCTGCGAGCGAGCGACTCGAGATAAAGCGTCAGATCTTTGCCACGCTTGATGCAGTCTGCAAGTCCGAAGCAATTCTTGCTTCCAACACATCGTCGATCTCGATCACAGAGCTGGCAGGGGGCACAAAGCGCGCCGACAAGTTCATTGGCATGCACTTCTTTAATCCTGTGCCGGTGATGAAGCTGTGTGAGATCATCCGCGGTCTGGCAACAAGCGACGAAACATACGCAACCATCAAGTCGATGGCTGAGACCATGGGCAAGGTGCCGGTTGAGGTGCAGGATTATCCCGGCTTTATCTCAAATCGCATTCTGATGCCGATGATCAATGAGGCCATCTACTGTGTTATGGAAGGCATCGCTTCGGTCGAGGATATCGACACGGTAATGAAGCTCGGAATGGCACACCCTATGGGACCGCTGACGCTTGCCGACTTTATCGGTCTGGATGTGTGCCTGAGCATCATGGAGGTTCTGCACAACGGACTTGGCGATTCAAAGTATCGTCCGTGTCCATTGCTCCGAAAGATGGTTGCAGCCGGACATTTGGGCCGCAAGAGCGGCAAGGGTTTCTACGCCTACTGATTGCAGACTGAGCAGTTCTGGATGAGCGTTGTAAGGTGACGGTGCAGCGATGACCTGTCGCCTTGTAAGCCCATGATCTGACGGATCTCCTGACGGTAGTGATCCACTGCCTTTGCGGATTTAAACACGATGGCGGCGATCTGCGCAGTAGAGAGTCCGTCACAAATGCATATCGAGACGACCATCAGGTGATCCGGCATAGCCGGAAAATGGTGACGCAGACACTGTTCAAGCTTGGTATCCCGATAGAGAATGTCTCGCTCTGCCTGCGTCAGCTCGTCCTCGTGACGCACAAGGGTCTGTAGCTCGTCCCTAAGAATCTTTGCATCGGCCTCAGATATCGCACCGGAGCTCTCAAACACACCGATCTGCTGCACAACACGAAGTATCCCCTCGCGCTTGCGCTTCAACTGACCGTGAAGAACGCGGAGTATCTGCTCGGCATCTGTTTTAGCTGTAAAGTTTGTGTCCATGCCGTCGGGTGTTAGTCGGTGAGCAGTAGGATTGAGAGGTTAATTTACGGTAATACCAACCAATAAAGCGACCGAATGATTCCCGATGGTCTGCCTCAGAACGCCCAGAAGATGGCCCGTACGTGACGAATTCAGTTACGGATATCCGAATGGCGATATATTCGGTTGATTCACAGGAGTTGGTAAGTGATGACACCCGATAGCAACGATCCATTGAAGTGGCACCGCTACTTTGCGGTTGAGGCCAACAACTCTGCATGGCAGCATACGCTTGACTCAGCCGACGAGAGAAATGTGCTGGACATTCTTACACATGCATGCGTTGCCGCTTTCCATTGGTCCAAGTGTGGAACAGAGCTGAATGAGTTTCGAGCCAACGTCCTCTTAGCACACGCCCATGCCTATTGTGGTCACGGCGCTACTGCGCTGGAGTATGTGGCGCGCTATCGCGCGTTCATGCAGGATAACGAAGTTGAGGGATGGGAGAAGCCCTTTGCGTCAATGATTCACGCACAGGCCGCATATGTAGCGGGCGATTCCCAGCTTCACGCCGAGATGTATGAAGAATCTGCGGGGCTCATTGAAGGTATCGCCGACCCGGGTGATCGCGAAGTTGTTGAGCTGACCTGGGCGAACATTCCTAAACCTTAAAGCCAACGCGCGTCATCGGGATGCACGTACCAGGTAGCATGCGTCCCAACAGCAAGATTCGGGTTATCAGTGCGGCGCATGGTCACCGATTCGTCCTTCGTCCGTGCATGGATCAGCCATTCGTGGCCCACGAATTCAACTGCCGAGATCGTCACGGGAACTGCGAAGGCCCCCTGTGAAGAGATCACATCGAGCCGCTCCGGACGAACACCCATGAGCCGTCCGTCGAGGGTGATGAGATTCCTTGGTGGACTGCCGGTGAATGAAGCCACGAAGGTGTTTGCCGGACGGTCGTAGATCTCTGCTGGCGTGCCGATTTGCTGGATTATACCATTGTTGAGGATTGCCATCCGGTCGCTCATCGTCATTGCTTCAACTTGGTCGTGCGTTACGTAGACCGTTGTGACCCCAAGTTCGCGCTGCAGCGTGCGTAGCTCGGTGCGCATGTGTGTGCGCAGTTGTGCGTCGAGGTTGGAAAGGGGCTCATCAAACAGAAACACGCGCGGACGTCGGATGATCGCCCGGCCAACGGCTACACGCTGACGTTGTCCACCTGAAAGCTGCCTAGGCCTGCGCTCAAGCAGGTCGGCAAGCCCCAGCATGTGTGCAACATGATCGACCGACGAGCGAATGCTCTCCTCAGATTCTTTACGAATCTTCAGAGGGAAGGCCAGATTCTCCGCAACGGTCAGGTGAGGATAGAGTGCATAATTCTGAAACACCATGCCGACATCGCGCAACCGCGGCTCGACATCGTTCATTGGCTTGTCATCAAATGCGAGAGTGCCAGAAGTGACCGATTCCAGGCCGGCGATCATTCGTAGCAGCGTGCTCTTGCCACATCCCGAGGGTCCGACGAGCACAAAAAACTCACCGGGCTCGATGCTCAATGATACATCCCGAAGGGGCTGCACATTGTCATAAGTTTTCCTGACCTTATCGAACGTGATCCGCGTCATGCTGCAAGGTTACGCAACGCGGGTTACTTGACCGAACGTTAGAGTCCGCTCTCTCGGAGGCGCTGCACAAGGTCCTTCTGCTCGTCGGTGAGTGTCGTCGGAATCTTTACCGCAAGCGTCACATACAGGTCACCGCGAAGTTCCGGCGTTGTGTACCGCGGCATGCCTTGCCCCTTGAGGCGAAGTTTACGCTCAGTCTGTGTTCCCGGAGGAACCGTCAAGGCGAGCATCGCACCGGCGAGTGTCTGAAGTTCGATGCGACCACCTAGCAGAGCAGTTGTGAGTTCGATCTGATGCTGTACGTGCAGATCGTCGCCCTCGCGATGAAACCGCGTATCGGCAGCTACCGTGACCTCGAGTTCGGCATTACCGATACGAAGTTTCTGGCCTGAAGCAATCCCCGGACGGAAGGTCACGTCGGCCGTCGTATCACCAAGCGTCAGTCTCTTTGACACGCCGGCAAAGGCTTCTGCAAGAGACAGCGTCACCGTGTACACCGGCATACGCCGTGGTGCTGGTCGGCTGCGCGCTGAAGTTGTGCGCTGATTCGGCCGTGCCTGGCCGAAGAGTTCCGAGAGAAGATCTCCGAATGATGTGCCGCTAAACATATCGCCAACGTCATCCATTGAAACCGATGGTGCGCCTTGCCTGCTCCCTGACCGCTGGTAGCCCGAAGTCTGGCGGGAGAGCTGATCATATTTGGCTCTCTTGGTTGTATCGCTAAGTACCTCGTACGCCTCACTGATCCGCTTGAATCGCTCCTCTGCCTGCGGGTTGTTGGGATTTGTGTCCGGATGGTACTGTCGCGCCAGTCGTCGGAACGACTTCTTGATATCGTCCTCCGAGGCGTTGCGCTCGAGTTCCAGCTCTTTGTAGTAATCCGTAAAGTTCATTGGGGAAGGGGCTTTCTCAGCGTCTTGGGGAGAGAGATCGCGTTGACGTATTCCGTTAACGCGTGGTGTGTCAGATCAAGCCTCGTTCGACGAACGACGTATAGTCGTCTCCGGCGATGATCACATGATCCAGCACGCGAATATCGACGATGCGTCCGGCCTCGACAAGTTGTCGGGTAATGGCAATGTCTTCGCTCGACGGTTCAGTGTTGCCCGACGGGTGGTTATGTGCAAGTATGATCGCGGCCGCACTTTCGGCGATGGCCAGTCGGAAGACCTCGCGTGGGTGGATCATCACGGCATTGAGAGAACCGTCGCTGACGTTCACCTGACGGATGATCTGGTTGGCGGCATTGAGTAGGATAACGATGAACGACTCCGTTCGACGCTGACGCATGCGCGGCATCAGCATGCGCGCCAGGATGGCCGGCGATGTGACGCTGGTGCGGTTGGTAAAGGGTTCGGCCTGGATGCGGTGCGACAGCTCAAATGCTGCACTAAGAGCTGCTGCCTTTGCTGGCCCCATGCCGCAGACCGCACACAACTCTGCCACATCGCGTCCGGCCATATCCATGAGTGTTGCATAGCGCGCGAGCAGCGACTGGGCGATATCCTCGGACGAGGATCCTTGGGATCCCGAGCCGATCACC
>JBJTEQ010000205.1:0-9061 GCA_046092945.1 Kapaibacterium sp. (SeqCode) | reverse complement strand
CCTCATAGCGGACCTCGCGCATCACATCGAGTGTGCCCTGATGATCGTCCTCGGTTTCGGTGCAGAATCCGGCAATAATGTCGGTGCTCATGGCACAGTCCGGCATAGCCTGCTTAATGCGGCGGATACGTCCGAGGTAATGCTCCACCGTGTAGGTGCGGTTCATCAGCTCGAGAACACGGTTAGAGCCCGACTGAATCGGCAGGTGAATGTACTTGCAGATGTTGTCGTGCTCGGCCATGGTGTCGATGAGCTTGTCTGACATGTCCTGCGGATGCGACGTTGTGTATCGGATGCGCATCTGTGGAACGGCGCGCGCCGTATGTGCCAACAGGTCGGCAAAGTCATAGCCCCCTACCTCATCGCGGTAGGAGTTTACATTCTGACCCAGTAGCGTGATCTCCTTAAAGCCGCTATCCCAAAGGTGCTTTGCCTCGTCCACCACGCTTGATAGGGGTCGAGAGCGCTCACGTCCACGCGTGAAGGGCACAACGCAGAACGTGCAGAACTTGTCGCATCCACGCATGATGGAGATCCACGCCGAGATGCCCTCGGTGCGCAATGGCACGATGTCGTCATAGGTCTCCACGCGAGAGAGCTTCACGGCAATGCCGCGCTCGCCGCCACGGGCCTGCTCAACAAGCTCCGGCACGCGACGATACTCGTCGGGACCGATCACGATGTCCACCATCTGCTTGTCCAGGAGCTGCGCCCGCAGACGCTCGGCCATGCAGCCAAGCACGCCTACGACTAAGTCCTTGTTCGACTTCTTGTGGAACTTCAGATGATTCAGACGCTCGTGGATCTTGCGCTCGGCATTGTCACGGATAGCACAAGTGTTCAAGAGCACCACGTCGGCATCGTCAGCCGTTTCGGCCACTGAATATCCCTGCTGGGACATCACTCCCTGCACGATCTCGGTGTCGTTGACATTCATCTGACACCCGTAGGTCTCGACGTACACCTTCAGCCCATTCGATGGGGCAGGTGGCGCTTCAGGGGTGTTCAGGACTGGTAGTTCGAGCGTTGACATGGCGCAAAGTTACGGCGCTTCGCGCAGGTTTCAGGTTACGGGTTTCAGGTTTTGGGTGCATTCGTCATTCCTGCGAAAGCAGGAATCCACTGGCGCTGCGCACCTGAAACCTGAAACCTGAAATGCGTCACGTTTTTCCTCCAAAACGCACGAAGAGGTAAATACCATTCTCAAACTGGAGGACGTCATGGGAACACCACTTCAGCAGCGGGCCTACGAGCTGACGCTGCGCGTTGCAAATCTCTGGGTACTTGGTCAGGGGGCTGGGCAGGCCCTCGAACTGCACAAGCGTCTGTTCGACGCAGCAACCGACATTGGCATGTGGACCGAGCGGGCGGCCGGCGCGGCCTCGCGCGATGCATTTCGATCGGCGCTCTACGAGATCAACACATCTACACGCCTGGTAAAGCTCTGGCTGCGTCTGCTCGACGATTTAGGGTGCATTGACCCGGAGTCGGCAAGCCCCCTACATGATGTTGCCGAAGAGGTGCATCGGCTTACACTCGCAGCCCTACGCACCTGCCGCGACAGTGTTCAGAATGGTCAGGCGGTGGTGGCGTAACTTGCATCATGAGCACCACTCCTTCGTCCCTTGAATCATCCATGGAGCCTCGTTGGATCGAGGCAGAGCACTCACCGTTTGGCGTGCGGATCTTTGACTGCCGGGCAATCGCTACGGCGATGACAACATCGACGTCGAGTGCTGATACTGCGGAGCAGTTCATGGCGCTGCGCGAAGCAGACGGATCGCATCTATTTGGCAAGCGTCCGGCTAATCCGGTGCGTGTTGATGTGGCGATGTCCTATCCCCTGGATATCAAGGACCTCCCCGATCGGGGTATGGTCTTCCGCGCCGGATCAATGGAAGAGAAGTGGGATATCGCCATCGACGATGGCGTGCTCACCTTTGCCCGCAGCTGGACGGGTGAGGTGGTGTATAACTGCGACATCAAACGCGAGAACGATGCTTACGTGGTGTCGACTCTCGTCTTACCCGATGACCTCATCGTTGATGACGACGTATCGTACCACGTCCACGTTGTCAACTACCTCCTTTGGAGTCATGTCTTCGACATCGTCTACCCGCACCCTCTGGCTAAAGGTACCGACGTTGACGAGGATGCCATCCTTACGTCATCCTTCAGCGCCTTCGGCAAACGCGGGTGGTTTGCTACCTCTGTGAGGTTTGAGGTGTGAGGTTTGGGGTGTGAGGTGCGTGGGGTGGGCGAGGTCAGCAGCACAGCCATAGTGCGTATGGCTCATTGAGTACTCAAGGGGTGCACTCGGTACGATAGAACTTTCGCAGATACAACTGTTTGGATAAATGTGTGTGTGTGTGAGTACGTTTCCTATCGGAGCTGAGAGGAAAAAGGTAATACGACACAAACAGATAGACAATTGAGGCTGATATCCGATAACATCTAAAGAAAGGCGTCATGAACACTATGCTTCCCGGCAGACGCACCTTGCAGAGTCTCTTTGTTCTGATCATCCATGCGTTGGTAACCCTGGTCGGGTCAATCAATTCGTACGGCCAGTGTGGTGATACCCCAGATCTGCAGAGCTGGCAGGATAACGAGGCGATCATTGCCCCTCTCGATGCCAGTGGAAAGATCGATTCGAGTAAAAGGGCATCCTTTGAGCAGACCAGCGCCTTCTACGATTTCCAGTACTGCTCCGATTCGTCGAAGCTTAGTTTTTCATTTGGTGAGTTCGCTATCAATGGTAGGAAGATCACTCTTTCCGACTGGTGCTACAATAGGCTGGTGAATTGGGATGAGCAGAAAAGAGATGCACGGTTTGAGTGGTCGCCAGAGGAGCTGAGATCGCGATCAAGGAGTTCAATATTCCACCTTTCTTCGGGCGATACTATCCAGTTCTACCGGACATGGTGGATTACCGACGGAGGTACCACCGACATTACGTCCAGTCGATATGTCAACGACAATCTCGTATCCTACTCGGTTGAGCTAGTTGATCACGCGACGAATACCCGAGTGGCAGTGCTTGACTCCGTCGATTTTGGACTATCAACGGAAGACCGACGACCATGGATCGATACGTGGTACCCACCGATCAGTCGAGTGATTTACACGGCGGGTGGTTCAAGACAGAAGTCAAATCAAGCCTACATCAGGGTAAACATGTATGACAAGTCAGCACGTCCACGACCTTTCGTACGCGTCGATCGATTTGATTTCGCTACATCAGACCGAGAGCTGCAAAATGCTCAGTGGCTTTCGTACAACGAGTCAACAATGGCCGGACGATACAATGCAGCTTCATCTTCCATTACGAGCTGTTGGTTACGTGTACAATCTGTGGCTTCAGCTAGGGGCGTCAGCATCGCGAACCAGTCTGCTATGCCCTCGTTCACTATCCAGATTGTAGATGTGCAAGGCCACGTAGTCTGGAAGTCTGAGACTCTCCCGGCCAACACGGATGTTGTCGCACCTACCGGTCCGGGCCTCTTCATCGTATCTGCACGTTCAGGCCAAGATGCTACGTGTTCCCAAACAGTAGTTGTTCCAAGTAATCAGTAGGAGAACGTATGATTTCCGAAGAACTGTGTCGAGCAGACACCCCTGATCATATGCGAGGAGGTCTGTTATTCGCTACCATCTTCGCCTTACTTCTGTTGCCTATTCATGCTCAAGCTTAGATTGGTGACACGCCCAATCCTAGAAGTGATAAATGTCAGGTTGCGCCCGGACCCGCATATTGTGCGTGCTGGGCTTTCGGGAATGCAAAGGAAACCTACTATGGATGCATGAGTTGGAGTGGCACGTTTGGATGCCTGCCAAGTGACGATTGCTCTGCGATCATGAAGGCGGGCAATTCGATCCGCATCAGCGCTCCGACGGCAAGCCCATCCGAAAGATGATTGAAGGCCTTTCTGAACTTTCAATAGCGCAAAATCAACGCAAAACAACCGGGCTAAAGACGAGTCTCCAACAGGGGCGAGACGCAGTCTCGCCCCTGTTGGAGTGACCAGTGACGAGTGACCAGTGACACTCGTAATTCCGTAGTAGCTGATCCTGGCATTGCGCACAGCGCCCATGGATTCCTGCTTTCGCAGGAATGACGTTCAGTACCCCGTACCCCGTACCCCGTACCTACGACTTCATTGCCGTCCGCACCGCTTCATCGACGCTGTCAGCGAACTGGGCGAAGTTGTCTTCGAAGAGACGTACAAGGTGCGATGCCTGCTTGTCGTAGGCGGCGGTATCTGCCCAGGTGTTGCGAGGGTTGAGGACCTCGGTTGGAACGTCTGGACATGATGTTGGGATGCTCAGGTTGAAGAACGCATCCTTGACGAATTCCACGTTGTCGAGCTGACCCGTTAGAGCGGCACGGAGCATGGCTCGTGTGTGCTTGATCTTCATGCGGCTACCAACGCCGTACGGGCCGCCGCTCCAGCCGGTGTTCACCAGCCAGACGTGTGAGCCGTGGGTGTTGATCTTGTCGCGCAGCAGGTTCGCATACACGCTCGGATGATGCACCATGAAAGGGGCTCCAAAGCATGTCGAGAACGTTGCTGATGGTTCCTTGACACCTTCCTCAGTGCCGGCAACCTTGGCGGTGTAGCCGGAGAGGAAGTGATACATGGCCTGCTCAGGCGTAAGACGGGCGATCGGCGGCATCACGCCAAACGCGTCGGCCGTCAGGAACACGATGTTCTTTGGATGTCCACCGCGATTACCGTCGGCAATGTTCGGGATGTGCTCGCGGGTGTATGATGCTCGCGTGTTCTCGGTGTACTTCTGCGAGTCGAGGTTGATGACGCGCGTTTCTTCGTCGATGTCCACATTCTCGAGGATGGTGCCGAAGGTGCGCGTGAGGTTGAAGATGATCGGCTCTGCGTCGGCGTTCAGGTTGATGACCTTGGCATAACAGCCCCCTTCATAATTGAACACGCCGTCGTTGCTCCAACCGTGCTCGTCGTCGCCGATGAGGGCGCGCTCAGGGTCGGTAGAGAGCGTGGTCTTGCCCGTGCCTGAGAGACCAAAGAACAGCGCTGTGTCGCCCTCCGGACCAATGTTGGCCGAGCAGTGCATGGACATCACGCCGATCTTCGGCATCAGGTAGTTCAGCACGGTGAAGATCGACTTCTTGTTCTCGCCGGCATAGGAGGTTCCGCCGATGAGCACAAGCTTCTGCTTGAAGCTCAGGATGATGAACACTTCGCTGAGCGTGCCGTCGATCTCCGGAATGGACTTAAAGCCCGGAACGGTGACGACCGTAAACCCTGGTACGAAGTCAGCCAGTTGCTCAGCACTCGGCTGGATGAACATGTTCTGCACGAACAGCGAGTGATAGGCCTCTTCCTGCACGAAGCGCACCGGCAGGGCATATGATGGGTCCGCTCCGGCGATAAGGTCCTGGATATACACGTCCCGACCTTGCAGGTAGGCAAACACCCGACGCTTGAGCGCGTTGAACTTGTCCTCCGAGAACGGTTTGTTTACCTTGCCCCACCAGACATCGCCCTTGGTGTCTTCTTCCTCGACAACGAACTTGTCGTTTGCCCTGCGTCCGGTGTACGGAACAGAATTCACGCACAATGCCCCATGCTCAGACAGGATACCTTCTTCATACGTCAGCGCCTGCTCAACCAATTCCGGTGCGGTGAGGTTGTAGTACACATCGCCGAGGTTGTGAAGCCCCATTTCATTGAGCTGTGTGTCGAGGGTGTTGCTGCTCATGCCAGGAATCTTTCGAGAAGGTGGACAATAGTCGTGCAGGACCAGGCGCAAATATCGGGGATTTCGGCGAAGGAATGCGTATGAACGACTATCTGAGGTCGCAGACAATCGTCGATGACGTCGAGAACGTGATATCGCTTCTTTCAGCGGAAGGGGGCGAGGTGTCCGCCTCACTCGTCGATCGAATCCGACGCACGTACGGAAATGCCGAGCAGGCCCAGATCGTGATAGAACTTGCCCTTGGCACATCGAGAGCTCGGTCGATGGGTAAATACCGTCCGGGCTGGCTTTTTACCCGCCGTATGGCCGAGCAGGCCACACATCCGATGCTGGCCCGCTACCATGCGGAGGTGTTTCGGGGTCTGAACACGGTGCTGGAAATCTGCACTGGACCCGGCATCGACGCTGCGGCCCTTGCGGAGGTGGCCGGACGCGTGGTATCGATCGAAGCTGATGAACAGATCTGTGCCATTGCCAGCGGAAACCTGCGTCGGCATGGCGCCAGCAATGTGGAGGTAGTTCTCGGACGCTGGCCAGATGCAGGCCTTGCAGACCATCAATGGGATGGCGTGTGGGCCGATCCTTCCCGGCGAAGCGAGGGCCGCCGCGTATTTGACGCACGTCAGTACGAACCGCCACTCGCCAGTATTCCCAGCGCAAGAGTTGTTGGCGTGAAGGCGGGACCCGGCGACGCGATCCCCGACACGGCCTATGCAAGTGAGTACATCGGTGTCGGTTCCGAATGTCGCGAGCGTATCCTCTGGAGTGCCGGTGCTGGAAAGCGTCCGCTGGTGACGCTGCTCGCAGACGACGGAGTTGTCGGAGCATGGTCGCCTGCCGACGGAGAGTTATCTGCTCAGCCCCCTGTTGTTTCAACAGGTGCATATCTCATTGAGCCCCATAATGCCATCATCGCCAGCGGCGCCGTCAGCGCATACTTTTCTGAGCAGGGGGCTGGCGTTCTCGATCCGAGGATCGGATACGGGATCTGTGATACTCCACCTGATCCATCTCCGTGGTGCAGTGTTTATGCCATCGAATCCATCACTCCCGGTGTCTCGGTGCGACGCATGCAGGAAGAGGTCGTGCGCCTCGGGTGGGGCAGCGGTACGGTGATCAAGAAGCGAGGTTGGGACAAGGATCCAGAAGCTGTTCGAGGGCAGCTGCGGTTTGTTGACGGTGGTCCCGAAGGCGCAATCATCATTGCGCGCGTGGGAGATTCCCACCTGACCATCTTCGCTACTTCTTTAGCGCGTCCCGGATTTCGGTAAGCAGCTTGACCTCGTCTGAGGGTTCAGCCGGAGGCGGCGCAATGTCTCCCTGTTTGCGCTTCATCGTGTTGATGGCCTTCACAACCGCGAACATCGCAAGGGCAATGATGAGGAAGTTGATGATCGCCTGGATGAACTTGCCCCAGCTCACAACAACAGCCCCCTTGCCATCGGGTCCGGCCTGCTTCAGCGTCGTTACGATGTCCGTGAAATTGATGCCGCTCAGCACCATGCCTATCGGTGGCATGATGATGTCCTGAACGAGAGAGTTGGTGATCGAGCCGAATGCTCCGCCGATCACAACGCCAACGGCGAGGTCGATAACGTTGCCCCGCGAGGCGAATTCTTTGAATTCAGAGATGATGCTCATGCACGAATGTAGAGGATTTCGCCTCAGCATCCGTGTGGCCACAGGTGGCAGCGAGATGTTTCCGTAGCTCTCCCCGCTGCTCAGGCGTCATTTCGGCACACTTGCGCTCCACACTTGTGTCAGCTCCCTTCGACCGTTTGAGAAGGGGGCGGGCACCGCGCCCGAACTTGACGGCGAACACAATGACATAGGCAAAGGCCGTGATGCCAACGCCGTCAAGGAAATGCAAGGGTTCAATGTGTGGGCGACCCTCGAGAAGGGTGTTCCAGAGATAGGTGACGGCAGCCCCATTAACGACCAACAGCCCGCCGATGCTGCAGATATACATCATCGTGCGGGCTGCTGTTGTCGTTAGAATCGACATGAGGGGTTAGTCGTTGATGTTGTCGTAAAGGGCCTGCAACTTCTTCCGAAGGTACAGAACGGCATAGCGCTTCCGGGCAAGAAGGGTGTTAATGTTCACACCGATCTCTTCGGACATCTCCCTAAACGAAACTCCCTCGAATTCATTTTTGACGAAGACGTATTTCTGTTCGGGCGGGAGTTCTTCCAGACCTTCCAGAACGGCCTGCCAGATGGTTTCGCGCACCAGGTCCTGCTCCGGCGAATAGCTATAGTCGCCCAGGAATCGCTCTACCGTGTCCATTCCCTCTTCATGCTGCTCGGCGGTGCCGAGATCGGCAAACGTGTCGGTCTTTTTCTTGCGGTAAGAGTCGATAATGCGGTTGCGGACGGACGTAAAGACCCACGAAGCCAAGTTGTCGATCGGCTTGTTGACGTCCTTCGATGCGGCAATGACGTTGGCAAACACGTCTTGCAGGATATCCTCGGCGTCCTCTTGATTACGGACGCGCTGACGGATGAATCCGAGATACTTGTTCCGGTCTGTGCGGAACAGCTGCTCAATTTGCAGTGCGAGATCCATAGCACTTCCTCCTTGTGTGGTGATTTCGGTTTTTGACCGATTCTGGCGAACGATGCCCGTCTTGCGACGGAATTCAGCGCTGTTCATGGCAACTCCTGCTATGTGGTGTCGTCAAATCCTGCCAGAACGGCAGATTCACTGTAAAAACGACGTAGCAGTTATGCCATGTTGTCCCGAATCGGTGTGAAACTCAGCTTTTAGGAGGTAGTGGTAATTCTATGCCAAACTTTCGTGTGTTGGAGATCGCCCGCTCGTAACCGGCATCAGCGTGACGCAAAATGCCCATTAGAGGATCGTAAATCAATACCCGTGCCAACTTTTCTTCTGCGGCAGAAGTTCCATCGGCCACCACAACCATGCCGGCATGCAGGGAAAGCCCCATGCCAACACCTCCGCCGTGATGCAGCGAAACCCATGTTGCGCCGCCAACCGCATTGAGGGCAAAGTTCAGATGCACCCAGTCGGCTACCGCATCTGACCCGTCCTTCATGGCTTCGGTTTCACGATGGGGCGAGGCAACACTTCCACAGTCGAGATGGTCGCGACCGATCACGATCGGGGCGCTGACCTTTCCGTCGCGCACCAGATCGTTGAAGAGTTTGCCTGCCTTGGCCCGCTCGCCGTAGCCAAGCCAGCAGATGCGCGCCGGCAGTCCCTGATATCCGATGTGGTCCTGCGCTTCGCGAATCCACCGATGAAGCTGCACGTTGTCTGCAAACAACTCCATAATGGCGTCATCGGTTACACGGATATCCT
>JBJTEQ010000204.1:0-9186 GCA_046092945.1 Kapaibacterium sp. (SeqCode) | reverse complement strand
GGAATCCAGAATTACCGATTACGGATTACCGATTACGGATTACCGATTACGGATTACCGATTACGGATTACCGATTACGGATTACCGATTACGGATTACCGATTACGGATTACCGATTACGGATTACCGATGACGGATTACCGATGACGGATTACCGATGACGGATTACCGATGACGGATTACCGATGACGGATTACCGATGACGGATTACCGATGACGGAATTACCGATGACGGAATTACCGATGACGGATTACCGATGACGGATTACCGATGACGGATTACCGATGACGGATTACCGATGACGGATTACCGATGACGGAATTACAGGATTACCTTCGGGCGAGACTGCGTCTCGCCCCTACATCCTGCCTGCATCCTGCCTGCATCCTGCCTACATCCTGGATGAGCGCTCCCCCCGAAACCCGAAACCTGAAACCCGAAACCTGAAACCTGACAAAGCGTCACGTTTTTCCCGATAAACGCACATAGACTCTTGAAGGGGGCTGAACACAGCTGTTCAGCGCCACACCAACTACAAGAGGATGACACAATGTACGCAGCAACACACTCGGCGTCGGTGTTTGGGATAGGCGCACTTGCGGTAGAGATCGAGGTGACGGTGGAGACGGGGCTGCCGGCGTTCAGCATCGTTGGCCTGCCGGACAGTTCGGTGCGGGAATCGCGCGAGCGCGTGGTTGCCGCCCTGCACAGCTCGGGGTATATGTGGGATCCGCGACGTATCACCGTAAACCTTGCGCCGGCCGATGTGCGGAAAGAGGGCAGTGCCTTCGATCTGCCGATTGCGATCGGCATTCTGCAGGCACTGGACCTGATGGCGCCGATCGATCTGGCTGACTGTGTGCTGTTGGGCGAGCTGGCCTTTGATGGTCAGATACGTCCGTCGCGCGGGATACTGCCAGTGGCCATGATGGCTAAACGCAAAGGCATCAAACGCATCATCGTGCCGGCTGCCAATGCCGATGAAGGGGCTGTGGTGGATGCCGTAGAAGTGTACGGCGTAACCACGCTCCGCGAAGCCGTCATGCACCTGCTGGGGTCAGCCCCCTTAGAGCCGCATCATCTTGACATCACCGAAGTGTTCCGCGCAGAGTCTGCCCGACACAACATCGATATGTCCGACGTGAAAGGACAGCTTGCGGTGAAGCGGGCGATGGAGATCGCCGCTGCGGGTGGTCATAACATGATCATGATCGGTCCGCCGGGTGCCGGCAAAACCATGCTCGCAAAACGTCTCGCCACCATCCTGCCGCCTCTGAGCCTCACAGAGGCGCTGGAGACCACCACCATCCACTCCGTCGCCGGCCTCCTTCCCCCCGGACAGCCCTTGGTGACACAGCGCCCCTTCCGTGCGCCGCATCACACGATCAGTGATGCGGCACTCGTCGGAGGGGGCGTTGGGGTGGTGCGGCCGGGCGAAGTAACACTTGCTCATCATGGCGTGCTGTTTCTCGACGAAGTGCCGGAGTTTCAGCGGAATGTGCTCGAGGTGCTCCGTCAGCCCCTTGAGGAGAGACGCATACGGATCTCGCGCACGCGCATGACGGTGGATTATCCGGCGAATGTGATGCTGGTATGTTCGATGAATCCGTGTCCATGCGGACACTACGGCAGTGTGCGACGTCAGTGCACGTGCTCGATGCAGGATGTGCAGCGGTATATGGCCAAGATCTCTGGACCGCTGCTTGACCGGATCGATCTGCATGTGGATGTGCCGGCCGTGCATGTGGAAGACCTTGCCTCTGCAGAGCAGGGCGAACCGTCGAAGGCAATCCGCGTGCGCGTGGACGCCGCACGGCAACGTCAGGAGCGCCGCTTTGCCGGACGTCCCCACCTGTTCAAGAACGCCGATATGTCCAGCAAAGAGGTTGAACTGCTCTGCCCCCTTGATGATGACTCCGCAACCATGCTGCGCTCGGCGATGAATGCCCTGCGTCTGTCCGCCCGGGCATACACGCGCATCATCAAGGTTGCGAGAACCATTGCCGACCTGGCAGATGCCGAAGTGATCGTGTCGGATCACGTGAAGGAAGCGATACAGTATCGTAGTCTCGACCGGGCGGGATGGGGCGGATGAATCGCGTCCGAGGAGATTGGTCTATTTTCGCCCACCATGATCACAATCGTCGGCGCCGGCAGCACTACAAGTGCTGCATTGATACCTATGCTTTTGGAGGAAACGGATGAAGACCTCCAGCTTCTCTCGTCGCGCGAACTCGCGTATGACGATCCGCGCATCACGCGTCAGGTGATCAACATTCGCGACAAGAATCTGCTGAAGCAGACCATCATGGCGGCCATGCCCCATACGGTGATCAACCTGGCGGCGATGACGAATGTGGACAAATGCGAGAGTGACCGGCAGACGGCGTGGGATATGAATGTGACGCTGGTAGAGAACCTTGCACGGATCACGCGGATAATCGACTCGAAGCTGGTGCATGTGTCAACGGACTATGTGTTTGATGGAACAAAGGGACCCTACACCGAAAGTTCTGTTCCGAATCCGATCAGTTATTACGGCAAGTCGAAGCTCGCCGGCGAAAACGTCTGCCTGGCCGGTAACACGAATTCGATCATCATCCGCACGAACATCATCTACGGTCCGCCACGGGAACGTCCGGACTTTGTCCGCTGGGTGCTGGATGCGCTCGAAGCGCGCACGCCGATCCGCGTTGTTGACGATCAGATCGGCAACCCGACCTATGTTGACGATCTTGCTGAAGCCATTATGCGTCTCGGCCTGAGCAAGCGTAGCGGTCTGTACCATGTTGGCGGGTCGGACTTCCTTTCGCGCTACGACTTTGCTTTGCGCATTGCGGAGTTCTTCAAGCTGGATCCATCGATCATCTCACGCGTCACCACCGCCGAGCTGGCCCAACCTGCCAAACGTCCACTGAAGCTGGGGTTGATTTCGCTCAAAGCAGAAACCGACCTGCGAATGCACATGCGGGGCATCGACAGTGGACTCTCGTCCATTCGTCAGTATCTGGTGCGTAACCGGCTGGACCAGTAACACTGCGTCCGCATCAGCATTCCCGTGCGTAATTTCTGATGATGCGTCGCCCCATTCTCACCATACTCGCCATCTTCATTACAGTGGTCACGTCGTGGTCGCAGTCGGACATTTCTCCGTTGAAGGTGACCACGAACATTGCCCCTGTTCCCGGGTATCTGCTTCTTGCCCCGAATTGTCGTATCTCTCCGCGTCCGTTCGGTTCGTACCTCTACGCCTACAACGTGAATGGTGGATTGCTTCGCTCGGGTAAGACCGTTAACTACCCATTTGAATTCAAGGTCTTTCCGGACGGTCGTTTAGGGTACTCCGAGTTGGTGGTATTCTCGGGTGCATCGGTTCCGGCGGGTGTGTACATCGTAGATACGCTGTTCGCTGAACAGGAGCGCCTCGATCAGAAGCGATCAGGGTATCTGACAACTCAGCACGATGTGCAGATGCTGCCGAACGGTCATCGCGTGATCCTTGGCGCAGAGGATGTGACCGTTGACATGAGTACGGTTGTACCCGGTGGACACCCCGCAGCGAACGTTGTGCAGGCCGTTATTCAGGAGCTTGATGCCGAGGGTAATGTGGTAACACAATGGCGCGCCCTGGATCATCTTCCGATCACAGATTCCTACGAAGACCTTACAGCACCGGCCATCCGCTATTGTCATAACAACTCGTTCTGGATCGATGATGACGGCAACTGGATCGTCTCCATGCGCCACATGTCACAGGTGATCAAGGTCAACCGCCTGACTGGCCAAGTGATGTGGATCCTTGGTGGAAAGAGCAATCAGTTTACGATCACTGGAGATCGTGCAGAGAATGCGCCAACGTTCTTCAGCTATCAGCACGATGCCCGACGTTTGCCGAATGGCAACATCTCGCTCTTCGACAATGGAACGCAGCATACACCGCAGTATTCACGGGGCGTGGAGTACCAGCTTGATGAAGTGAACAAGACCGCTCGCATGGTATGGGAATACCGTCCGCAGCCCGACATTTACGTGAGCATTCAAGGGGGCCTGCAGCCACTGGAGAATGGACACCGTCTGCTGGGATGGGGTAGTGCCGCAACGAATGGTTCACCGGGTGTGACCGAGGTCGATTCACTCGGCAACGTGGTCTTTGAAGCGTACTACCCGAAGCAGATGTATGTGTACCGCGCAACCAAGGTGCCGATGTGGCCCACCGGACGTCCGAGCGCAACAGCCGTGGCGCGGGATGTTCTCACCGGAGAAACGTATCGCTACTACCGCGCCACGCAGTTCGTTGGCCTGCGCGTGCAGTTCACCACGCTGGAGTCGTACTTCTACAACACCACCACTGCCCGACGTTTTCAGTGGTCACCAAAGAATCCTCTCTGGGAAGGGGAAGCCCCCTTGCTGAAGCAGGCACGAGTTGACATGACGGTTGAGGGTATCAAGAATCACCGCATGACGATGACGTTTCAGGTGGATACGCTGATGCTGGGTCGGGACGCCGATAAGTGCATGGTCTATTACCGTCCTCAGATCGATAGCGGACGCTTTGTGATGCTACCAACGCGGTTCCTTCAGGCGACGCGTGAGCTGGTGATTGAGAACGCCCAGGCCGGTGAGTTTGCGTTTGGCATTCCAGCGCCGAATCCAGGCGCTCCGCGCGTGCCGCGCCTGCAGGATCCGGTGCAGGATAAGCGCATCCTTGCTGACACGTCATACGCCCTTCGTGTGAGCGTGCCGGGGCGCAGCGATGCACTGCAGGTTCAGGTGTCGAAGTCGCCGTCGTTTGCAACGCTGGTGCTCGACAGCACGAATAACGATGACCGCGTTATCCTACCGTCAGGGGGCGAGGCAGGACGCTACTACTGGCGTGCCCGCGCCAAGACGCTTGATGTGTGGAGTGAATGGTCGAAGGTTGACAGCTTCCTCATTGCCGGAGCGTACCTGACGTTTATGCGTCCGGAGACAGACGTGCGCTGGATGCACGACAGTTCGTATGCTATCTCCTGGCAGACGAATCTGCGCGGCAGCGTGCAGATCGATCTCATGCTGGCCGACTATGTGATCACCACCATCAAGGATTCCGTTCCGGCCATTGCGCAGGGATTCCTCTGGAAGGTACCTGTTTCTACGCCGGTATCGAAGAGCTATAAGGTCCGCATTACACCGCGGGAAGCTCCGTACACAACTATCTCCGCGACGTCTCCAAACTTCGTCGAGATCGTCACCTTTACCAGTGTTGACGATCTAGCTGAAGCCCCGTCTCCCGTAACGGCCACACCGCAGCCGGCGTCGGATGTGCTGCGCATCAGCAACGTAGGTTCAGGCCTGAAAATGCTCCGGTTGTTTGCCTCCACCGGCGAACAGGTGCACGCAGAACGGTGTGATGGAACGCGCCGCGAACTCGACGTGCACGATCTTCCGTCAGGCGTCTATGTGCTGATGGTCGAGGATTACCTTGGTCGCACATTCCGTCAGCGCGTGATGATTCAGCGCTAGGCAGGGGGCTCTTTAGTACCCCGTTGGGTGACCGTTCTTTTTGCGCCAGTCCATGATCGGCTTGAACGGTCCGTACTTGTGTTGCTCCGGCGCAAACCCGTCCACGTACGGCGGCCAGTAGTAATCAATCGGCTTCTCTTTCAAGATCGGATACTCGGCATCGAGCGGCGGCTGCGGACGCTCATGAAGTTTGTCATCGTTCACGTAGGCTGCTACGTCAAGCGCTTCCTCATCTGTGAGCACCGGCTTGTCCCACCGTGCCATATCGTTTGGCATGTTGTACTTGATGAACTGCGCGGACTTGATCAGGCGGTGCATCGATGAGCCGGGCTGATAGGACAGCTTGCCCCAGAGCGGGGGATAGACATAGGCGATGCCGTCTTCCTTGAGCACGCCCTGACCATCATCACCGTGACAGCGCACGCAGTGCTTTTCATACACCACGCGCCCCTTTATCGGGTCGGCCGGACGGTCCAATAGCGCTATCTCCTTGAGGCGGTCACCTGGAACATTGCCGCCAACCGGAACATTCTTCCCGAGCCATTGCATGTAGGTGACGATGGCCACCATCTCTTTGCTGTCAAGGGGCATGGGGCGACCGTTCAGCGGACGCTCGACACAGTTATTCACCCGATCTGCGAGGGTGAGAACTTTTCCTTCGCGGGCTCGGTACTGCGGGTAGCGGGCGTGAGCAGAGAAGTAGTTCAGGCCATAGGGGCGTGTGCCGGCTTCGAGGTGACAGTTCTGACAGCCAAGACCGTTGCCGCCGTACTTGCCAACCTTTCCTTTGGGTCCAAGGTAGTACGGGAAATTCACCAGCAGCTCGCGTCCATAGCGGATCATGTCGCCGGCGGCGTTCTTCGGAATTGTCGATGTGTCGGGTGGAACAAACAGTGAGTCGGCGGCCTTCGCAACTGCCTCAGTCTTCGGTTCCTGCGTCTGACGATCACACGAGAGGGAGATGGCCGCAACGACGCCAAGCGCGCATAATGCGCCTATGGTCCAACGACGGGTTGACGATCCTTCTGCCATGCGATGATTCCTCCAAGCATATTGAACACGCGAGAATAGCCAATCGACGTGAGATACGACATCGCGTCGGCGCTGCGACGTCCGGATCGACAATAGAGAACAATGCGCTTGTCCTTCGGAAGTTTCTTCGCGCGATCACGAAAGTCCGCATCGTAAAAGTTCATGAGCTTGCAACCTTTGAGGTGTCCCTGCTTGTACTCTTCCGGCGTGCGAACATCAAGAAGGATAACTGAGCGGTCCTTGCGCAGCATCTTGGCAACTTCTTGCGGTGTTACATCGCCCCCTTCCTTGGCGGAAGCGAGCGAAAGCGTGAGAAGTACCGAAATCGAGAGCCGAGAGAGCATTGGAATCCCTAAATTTCCCGATGCAAAAGACCGTATCCGTGGTGTTACGTTACACACTCGTGCTTGTGGCACTCCTGGCGCAACCCTTGCGTGGGGAGGACGCCGCAGACACATCGCGGTCGGTGAAGCTACAGATATTCGGTCAGTTCTGGGCCCGCTTCAACGAGAGCAACCCCCTGACGATGCAGCAGGGGGCTCCTGTCGACAACACCTTCGACATCGGCATTCGCCGTGCCCGCGTGCAGGCCTTCTGCACGGTGAATGAGCGCACGACGCTTTTCCTGCATTACGGCTTCAACAACATGAACACGAACTATGCCTCGTTGGGAAATCGTAAGATCCAGGCGTTCTTTCATGATGTGTTTGCCGAGTACCGGGTGTTTGACAAGAACGAGCTGAAGCTCGGTGGGGGGCTGGCCTTTGTGAACGGACTCAGCCGGTACTCGCAGCCGGCTGTGATCGCGATGCCCACGGCAGACATCCCGGTGTTTGGTCAGGCAACTGTCGAACAGATCGACATCTTTGGTCGGAAGTTGAGTCTTACGGCGCGCGGACAAATCGGACCGATCGATTATCGTGTGGCGCTGTCGGATCCGTTTCCGATCACCACCAACGGCAATCCCCAGCAGCCCCTTTCTACGTCGGCCACCTTTGCTCAGGTCGGCCACAGACTTCAGCAGCAGGCCTATGTGTTCTGGCAGTTCCGGGATCACGAGCCTCATCAGGTGTCGAACATGGCTGGCACGTACTATGGTCAGCGGAATGTCTTCAACATTGCTGCCGGCATCATGCACCAGCCCCGTGCGATGTGGCGGGCGGTAGGGGGCGATACACTCTACGAAGACATGACGCTGATGGCGGTAGAATCGATGTACGATGCACCTATTGATGGTAACGGTACAACCCTTAGCGCCTACGCCGGTGTGTTCAGCAACGACTATGGTCGCAACTATCTGCGATATAACGGCGTGATGAATCCCGGCACTGCCAACCAGACTGGTCTCGACAGCACGGTTGTGAAGCCCCTTACCAGTTTTGGTCCGTCCTACGGCAATGCCTTTCCGATGTTCGGCACCGGTACCGTGGTGTACTCGCACCTCGGCGTGTACTTCCCGAAGGTTCTTGGACCCAACGGCCTTATGCCGTACGTCAGCACCACACAGGCCTGGTATCAGCGCCTCGATGGTCGTCGCACAGACGTGTACAATGTTGGCTGCTCGCTCCTTCTCGATGGCCTGCGTAGTCGCCTTACGCTGGACATTCAGAACCGTCCAACGTACGGCCTCTCCACCCTCGCCTCTCCCTTTGGCGAACTCGTCGATGGTCCGCGTCGCACCCAGGTGGTGATGCAGTACCAGGTAGTGTGGTAGGCGCTTCGCGCAGGTTTCAGGTTTGGGTTTTAGGTTTTGGGTTTTAGGTTTCAGGTTGAATGCACCAAGGCGAGTGACAAACGATCGTCATTAGCCCCGGGCAACGTCATTCTGAGGAGCCGAAGGCGACGAAGGACTGGCCTGGGGAACTGTGTAATCGGTTGGCGGGGTGCTAGATTCGCCGCATGCATCGCCCCCTGATACATGGCTATGAACTGCGTCCTCTGTCTGATGAGGAATTCGCCGTTGTGTATGCCGAACGGGAACTCTTGTACTTCACATTCAGTACGCGCGACGACATCGATGCCGGCATGAGCGACGAGCAGCGGCAGAGGGTTGGGGAACGACGCCGAGCATATCCGAATGCTGAACGACTGCAGTGGGGGGTGTTCCATGGCGACGAGATCGTCGGGTGGACGTTTGCCCAGCAGATCGACCCCGATACACTGCTGATGCGCAACACGGCCATTGATCCTGCGCATCGTGGCAAGGGGCTTTATACGGCGCTGCTGCCTCTGGTTATCGAGCATGCGCTGGCGTGCGGATATCAGCGCATCCAGTCCACCCATCACGCATCGAACAACGCCGTGATCGTCCCGAAGCTGAAGGCGGGCTTTATCATCACGGGACTGAACGTCAACGAGAAGTTCGGGCTTCTTGTCACGCTTACCCGCTATCTGACCGAAGAGAGACATCGTCTGGCCAATGAACGCATTGGCTTTCGTGGCTGAGTGATGGCGAGTTGTCTCAGTTATACCGTACCGAGGTAGTTTCCGCCTATGAACACCATTCAGACTTTCAAGCTTTGTGCACTTGGTGCTACAAGTCTGGCGTGCAAGCTCGTTGCCCTTGTGACCTTCTGGATAGCACAAGCCCCCTGCCAAGCTCAGCTAACAACTCCAACGCTGAAGCTGGGGCTGCCGGTTGAGGGTGAGCT
>JBJTEQ010000203.1:0-5841 GCA_046092945.1 Kapaibacterium sp. (SeqCode) | reverse complement strand
GAATGACAAAGGTGCCCCCCTCCGTATCTCCGTACCTCCGTAATCGGTCATTTCGTCATTGCGCGAAGCGCCGGCAGCGTCATCCCGAGGAGCGTAGCGACGAGGGACCTCTCCTGAACGATTGTATCAAGGCAACGGGCGAGACTGCGTCTCGCCCCTACAGGTCACTTCGTAACTCCGTAACTCTGCAACTCAAACCTCACTTCTTCCATATACCACTGCGGGGTACTGGTAGCGCCGGAGATGCCAACGTTCTCTGCGCCCTCGAGCCAAGCGGGGTTGATCTCTTCGATGGTTTCGACGAAGTAGGTGCGGGGGTTGGCGGCGTGAGCAACATCGAACAGGACCTTGCCGTTGGATGAAGCACGGCCGGCAACGAAGATGATGACGTCGTTGCGTTGGGCGAAGGCGGCAAGTTGGGCTTCGCGTCCGCTGACCTGACCGCAGATGGTGTCTTTGACGTGGAACTCGGTGGCGATCTCTTCCATGGTGTCGACGATGAGTTCGCTGATGCGCCCCTTGAGAGCATCACGAATGTCGAGAAACGTTGGACGGTCCATGGTGGTCTGCGAAAACAAAACCGTCTTGCGGTCCAGCTGGACGTTCTCCAGCGCATCCTGTACGGACTTCACCACCTCGCATTCATCGCGTACAACGCCCCGTACGCCCAGCACCTCGGCATGATCCTTCTTGCCGAAGATCACCACCTGATAGCCCTGATCCCAGAATTTGCGCACGCGCTCCTGCAGCTTGGTTACCACCGGACACGTTGCATCAACGATCTCGATGCCGCATTCCCAGGCTTTGCGATATGTCTCAGGGGGCTCCCCATGCGCTCGGATGATCACCTTTGCGCCACTATGGGCAAGACGTGGGAAATCATCGACGGTGATCGTCTCGAGCCCCTTATCGGCCAGACGCTGGATCTCTTTGGGGTTATGGATGATGTGTCCGAGAACGTACACGTTGCGCTTGGAATCCGGACCGCGGTTGGCCAGCTGATCTTCGGCAATCTGCACCGTACGAACCACACCCCAGCAGAATCCGCTGAATTTGTCGATTGTAACGTTCATTACTTCTCTCCTGGATGACCGTCAAAAGCCGAGGTGCGCCGAGACGATTTTATGCGTGTTTTGGTATGACTGCACAAGCTCGAGGATCCGCTCAACCTGCTCATCGATGGAGCACGACGGGGTATCGAGTTCCACCGCTCCGGGCGCGGAGAGAAGGGGGCTCTCCTGTCGCGAGCTGTCGTACTCGTCGCGACTGACGATCTGACGTCGAACATCGTCCTCGGAGATCTGCTCGCCCCGTGCCTTGGCTTCGAGCAGACGTCGGCGGATGCGTTCTTCGGTGTCGGCCACAAGGAACACCTTTACCTCGGCGTGCGGAAAGACTACCGAGCCGATGTCACGTCCATCCATGACCACGCCGCCATCTTCGCCGATCTCGCGCTGACGTTTGACAAGGGCCTTGCGCACCGATGGGAAAGCGCTTACCTGGCTAACAACCGAGGTCACATCTGCCTGACGGATAGCCAGCGAAACATCCTCCTCGTTAAGCAGCACACGCTGCGCTCCGTCGGTGGGCTCGAGCCGGATGTCGCACTGCCCCGCAACCACTCCAAGATCATCATCCGTCATGGGGCATCCACGGCGCAAGGCCGCGAGCGAAACCGCACGGTACATGGCTCCCGTGTCGATGTACACGTAGCCGAGATGTTCGGCCACACGTCGGGCCGTTGTGCTTTTTCCGGCCCCGGCCGGACCGTCGATGGCGATGATGATGCGCTTTGCAGACATTGCCGCAAATTTACTGAAACCCTGTCGGCCGACGTCGGTCAAATGACGTAGCAGCCGCCACGGCGGCGTCGGACGAAGTATTTTGAAGGAGGCATGATGAATCTACCACTGGTAACGATGCAGTTTCAGGACTATCTGATGGCCATCTTTGGCTTTCTGTTCCCGGCCTCAGCGCAGGATTCATCCTCGGGCGATTCCGTTCGCAGGACTATTTCTGCAACGGCCGACACACTCAATAATGCCGCCGCAACGGCGCAGATGCACGTCGAGAAGCTGCCTGCACCGCCCCCTGCCTCGGTAGCCGAGGGTGTCCTCCACGAACTGCTCGGCGCTCTGGTTCCGATCGTGTTCGTCCTTGTGGCTGGTATCCTGCTCTGGAAGCGACTCGATGCGCGCAAAACCATCGAGCTTGCGATGATCGAAAAGGGGCTCGACCCACGCGGAGGCATAACGGAGAGGGACTCCACACGAAAGTTCCGGGCACTGCGCTTTGGCTTGCTATTGGTGGGTATTGGCCTCGGACTCTGTGCTGCGATGATCATCTGGAATGTCTTTGATTGGGCTATTCAGGATGACCTTCGGCCATTGGTAGCCATTACGTCCATGGCCTTCTTTTCCGGTCTGGCACTGACGGTGTACCATATCATCGCCACAAGTCTCGAAAAGCGTTGACCGAAACGGAGATCATCGATCGCATTGTAGGAGGCGACTCGGAGGCCTTCGCTGTGCTGGTTGCCCAGCATCAGCGTCGCGCACTGTCGCTTGCCGAGCGCATGATGCAGAACACCGACGACGCACGGGACGTGGTGCAGGACGCATTCGTCAAGGCGTACCGGTCACTGTCGCGCTTCAACCGCGACTCGACCTTTTCCACCTGGTTCTACCGCATCGTCTACACCACGTGCCTGAACGCCCTGGAAAAGCGCAAGCGCATGCCACTGCATGACGAGTTCGACGACGAGTCCGGCTCGGCCTGGATCGAGCCGACCGTGTTTCAATCCATGGAAGCGTCGCTCATCGATGAGATCGTCAGCGACGAGATGAAAACCATGAGCCCCATCTATGCTACTATTCTCGAGCTCTTCTACGTGGACGACCGTTCCTATGAGGAGATCGTTACGATTACCGGCCTGCCCCTTGGCACCGTAAAAACCCGTTTGAACAGAGGACGAAACCTTCTGCGCACGGCGCTTCTGCGCCGCTGTCCAGACCTGGAGGACCCATCATGAGTACGCACCAGCAACAACCCCGCAAGCCCCTTACCCAGGACGAGATCCTCGATTCCGAGCTTCGGCTCCGCTCACACATTCGCCGTAGCGTCAGCGAACATGATGACCCCATCCTGACCATTGATGTGATGCGCGCCGTGATGCAGCAGAACGCCAAACCATCGCTTCTGCGCCGCCTCTGGCGTCGCACACCAATGATCGGCATCATCGTCGGCTGCTTTACCCTCGGCTTCTTGTCAGGTCACGTTGCCGCCTCCGCCACCAACCTTCTCGACCTTATCAACTCCATCTCCTGGTCAGCCCTTGCCAACAGCACCCTTGCCTGGGTAGCAGCCGGCGCGCTCATCTTTGGCGTTGGGGTGTGGCAGATGGAGCGTTAAATGACGTAGGGGCGAGACGCAGTCTCGCCCGTTGAACAATGACGTAGGGTCGTCATCCCAAGCGTAGCGAGGGATCCATTCGCTTTGATGACCGATGACAAATGACCGACGACCTCCGTCATTCCGTAATCGGTAATCCGTCATTTCGTAATTGCAGGGATGACAAACACCCCGCACCTTCTTAAAACGGCTTCACGTTAACACCCAGGCCGAACTGCTGGCGCATCATGGCGGCCTTCTGTCGGGCCACCTCATTAGATGGGTTAACGCGCACTGCCTGGTTGAAGCAGTACGATGCTGCATCATTGCGCTGCATCCACTTGTAAATGTCGCCAAGGTGAATGTAGGGTTCATCCATCATGGGGGCATAAACGGTAGCGCGCTGGAAGAAGAACATTGCCGAATCCACGTACCGAATATCTTCGCTTACAGCCTTCAGCTCGTAGGCATAGCCGGCATAGAACATTGCATCGCCAAACGTTGGATGCACTCGCAGTGCTTCGTTGATCGATGCCTGCCCCTTAGCAATTAGATCTGCCTTCTTTGATTTGTCAGACTCTTCATATGCCATCTTTAGCGAAGTAAGTCCCATGTGCAGATGGTTCTGCGCGCTTTGCCGTCCGGTTATCACATCGGTCGAGTAGAGCGTGTAGGGATCCTTCCATGCTGGGTTTCGCTGGAACGTCATCGTGCCGAATACACCTGCGGCGAGAACCGACACGGCAAGCACAACACCCGTGCGTGTGGTGTTCTGCGATGCCGATTCTTCCTGCGTAGATGTCCCCAAAGAGGCAACGCGATCCAAAACAAGGACAAGGGCAAGACAGAATCCAAGGGAGGGGGCGAAGAGAAACCGCTCGGCAAAGATCCCGCCACGCATGGCCACGAATCCGAGAGCCGGCACCAGCGGGATGAGCACCAGCAGAAGAGCATACCCAAGTTTAGGAGTGCGGCGCAATAGGAGGAGCGCGGCGACGGAAAGACCGATGAGCAGTGCCAAGCCCCCTATTGCCGAGGGATCTGCCCATGTGACTGCCGGGATCTGATTGTAGGAGTAGTCGTAACGCAGCGGCCACGGATACAACAGCATACCAACCGAGTGCAGAAAGATCATGCACATACTCGACAGACGCACGGCGCTATCCAGGTATGGGTAGTTGATCATGTCGCGCGGGATGATCGTCTGCGTCGTCTCGAAGAGTGCGGCACGCTGAATGAGATACACAAGGATAGCCGCACCGAATGGAAGCAGCGACCGAAGAGTCTGTGATACACCGATCTTGCCATACTGCCAATAGAGAAATGGCACAAGGGCAATGATGATAAAGGCCGACTCTTTGCAGAGCATTGCCAGGTACACAGAGATCACCGCACCGGCAAGGTGGATGGTCCTGCGCGAATCGATGTGCCGAAGCACAAAGAAGAGCGTCAGCACCAATCCAAGAAAGCTCAGGAGCTCATCGCGACTCTTAATGTTATTTACCACTTCGGTGTGGATGGGGTGTGCTGCAAACACCAGTGTTGCCGAGAGCGCAAGAAAGATATGTCCACCGACCAAACGTCGCATAAGCAGAAACACAAAGAACGACGTCAACGCAAACAGCAGTACGTTCGTGAAGTGTCCTACATGCGGATTAAGTCCAAAGAACTGATGCTCAACCGCATACGTAATCAGCGGCAGCGGTCGGTAATACCCGAGACGCAATCCCGAGAAGTGCCAGAAGTCCACCGTCAGAAGCTTTGGAATCCCGCCGAACCCTTGCTGCACATAGAGATTCTTCGTTATCGCCGCCTGATCATCAAGGACATAGTCATGACTGAACGTGTTGGCATACAGGGCAAACGCAACCACCGCACACAACGCCGCAAGGAGATAATCCCGACGTTCAAATGCCGACGTCACCGAGACCATTGCTTTCTGCGAAGGGGCTTGACTCTTGCCCCGCTGCTTCTTGGTTTGTTTCATCCACGAAGATAGGTTTCAGGTGCAATTGTCGTTCCTGCGAAAGCAGGAATCCAGCTTCGGCATCCCGAGCGTAGCGAGGGATCCATTCGCTTTGATGACCGATGACCTCCGTCATTCCGTAATCGGTAATCGGTAATCCGTCATTTCGTAATTGCGCGTCGCGCCAACATTCCCTCGTGTAGGGTAGCAGCATGCTGCGACCCTCCCTTCGGATGATGCGTATATCGATGAGGGAATCCATCCCGTCATCCCGAGCGTAGTGAGGGATTCATGCGCTTGGGCGATCGCACATTAGCCCACGGCTTCAGCCGTGGGAACGCAAGGGGCCAAGCGTCGATCGTCATTCCTGCGAAAGCAGGAATCCACCTTCTAACGTTTGGATCCCTGCTTGCGCAGGGATGACGACGACGCGCACAGATCCCTGCTTGCGCAGGGATGACGACGACGCGCACAGATCCCTGCTT
>JBJTEQ010000202.1:0-2909 GCA_046092945.1 Kapaibacterium sp. (SeqCode) | reverse complement strand
GGCTACGCTCATCGTGCTAGGCGCGCAGACGCAGATGGCGCGGGACTTTCTTACGGCGCGCCTGGTTCGCATTGTCAATGACAACGTGGCGGGCACGTTCGACTGTCGCAGCATTCGCATCGACGTTTTTCACGGCGTGGTCATTGAACAGCCGGTGCTTTCGGTGCAGGGTAAGCCCCTACTGAAAGCACAGCAGATCAGTGTTGCCTACGATATCGCGGCATTGGTCGGGAAGACACTTGCGGTCAATCGTATCACGATCGATCAGCCGGAGATTCGTCTGCGCCGCGGGGCTGATTCCGTCTGGAACGTTACGCGGTTTCTGTTACCTCCGGATACCACCACTACAGCACCACCGAATGTTGTGCTGCGTCTGCGGGCGGTGTCGATCACCAATGGCAGCATTGATGTTGATGATCAGACAGCACCACGAACTGCGGACGGTGCCTTTGATCCTCTGCACCTGGCTCTTCGAAATGTTGAGCTCCGTGCCTCTGCGCTTCTTGATCTCCCAGCGCGCGATTACATCATTGGCATTGATCATCTCTCTCTCTACGATCTACATCAGGAGCCCCTTTCCATACGGCAGCTGATGCTCACGGCGCGCCTGCGTCCGCAGGGAACAACGATCCCGATGCTCGATCTGACCACGGCAACAAGTCGACTGCAGTGCAGCGCTGAGCTTGATGGTGTTGACCTTGAGAGGGAAGGGTTTGGTCCACAGGTGCTGCGCAAGCACCCGTTAAAGGTGAGCATTGATGCCGAGCGGGTAAATGGTCGCGATGTTCGATACGTGGTGCCATCGATCGACATCATCGATGATTATGCCCTGAAGGCTGCTCTTACCTACAGCGGTGATCGCGTTCGCATTGATGACATCGACCTGCGTGCCGGTGATGGCCAGATTCGCGCTACGGTTGAAGTTCGATCGGTCACTACGCCGGAAAAGCTGGGGCTCGATATCACTGTGCGAGAGTCATCAGCTCGTTATGCAG
This sequence comes from Kapaibacterium sp. (SeqCode), assembly GCA_046092945.1. GTDB lineage: Bacteria > Bacteroidota > Ignavibacteria > Kapaibacteriales > Kapaibacteriaceae > UBA10438. Next base: position 1,914 of record JBJTEQ010000202.1, on the reverse strand, counting down.
ATGTCAAACGTCGAATGCGGTTCATTGGGCTACCCGATCTACCATTCCTTTCGCGGACTACAGCGCGAAAGATCCATCTGAAAGGGCATCCGGCGGATTCGCTTGCCTTTGATGTTGATGTGAGTGACCAGCCTGGGCACGCCATTGGTTCGATGACGCTGTATCTGCGCCAGAACCCGATCGGCTATGCATTCAATATGGATGTTACGGATGCAGACCCATCGGTGTTTGCGTCGAATCTTGAGAAGTCGTCGATCAATGGCCGCTTCGTTGCTCGTGGCAGAGGCTTTCTTCCCCAGGACATGGTTGGCTCGTACGATGTGACGTTGGGTCCGTCGGTTGTTATGGGGCGACGTGTTTCATCTGCCCGCATCGATATGCTGGCAGAGTCACCCGGCGTTCTTCAGTTCGATACAGCCGAGGTGCGGTTTGGGATCGACGTGCCGGATTCTGCGGTAGCATTTTTGGAACAGTCGCAGCTGCGGCGGCTGGGCTTCTCGGGGCGCGTTGACATTTCCGATTTTGAGCGACCGTCATATGACGTTGTGAGCTCATTCACCGCCCTTGATCTTGCTGACCTGCTTCGTGAACCGTCACTTCCGGATATTCTCAGCGGTTCCATGTCCGTGCAGGGTGAAGGCGTAGAACTCGACAGTATCGTTGGTTCACTCACAGCCAGCATTGATGAGTTCGCGCTGCGTGATCGTGCGCTCCTGCCATTTACGCTTAGCGTTGCCAGCCGCCGAAGTGCAGCCGAGCGATCGATCGACCTTGAAGCCCCCTTCGGGACGATTCATCTGGCGGGTACCTTTCAGCCAAGTACACTTATCGAAGCGCTCTCGGACTGCGTCGATGCGGTGCAGGAAGAAGTCTCTGTTCGCAGTCAGCCTTTTCGCAAGGGGCGAACTGTGGCGTACAGCCGTCGACGGGTATCGCCGTTCGTACCGCTAGATATGACCTTCGATATCGATGTTCAGGACGTCTCACCACTGAATATCCTGCTCGATTCCGTTACGATCTCGACGCGTGCCCGAACGCGGGGCACCATACGTTCAACGGAGCAGAGTCTCGGAATCGATATCAACGAACTGTCCGTAACAGACCTTCTGGTGAGAGCCGACTCACTGGTGGTTGCCTCCGATCCGACAAGGGGTAGTGCACTTCTGAATATTGAGTGGCAGGACTCTACGGTGCACATTCGCGATGCCAGGGTGAATCTCGTTGGCTCTGGTGTGGTGCAGGTGAATGGTCTTTCGATCAAGCAGCCGTCATTGCGACTGTCAGGTCAGCAGGATGTCTTCCAGATCGGAGCAGCGGCGAACGTCAATGGCATCGACGCCTCCGTTGCCGCCTATGTTACGTCAACGGCAGACACAATGAACGTGCAGCTTGATTCTGTTCATGTGGTTGTTAACCGACGCCAGGGTTTGGAATGGCGGTCGATCCGCCGGGCCGATGTTCGAATTGTCAATGGCGAATACATCGTCAAAGACCTCCTTGTGCGACGTCAGCAGTCGGAGCTGGTGGCTATCGACGGACTGCTATCCCCGGATCGATTCCGCGACCTGCGTGTTCGTCTATCACAGTTTTCCATTCCCGACGTGCGCCGATTTGTGACGCTTGATGATGGGCATCCGCTGACCTATCTGAAAGGGAGCATCACACAGCTCGATCTTATCCTCAACGGAACATGGGCCCAGCCGGAGTATCTGATGCGTGTGGATGCCGATGACATCACGTACAACGGCGAACTCATCGGATCTATGGTGGCCTCGGCTTCCTATACGGATCGTGATATCATCGGAACGATGACGATACGTAATCCTCGACTTCTTACCGAGAAGAGTGCTCTCATCTGCGCTATCAACCATATGCCCCTTGACCTGTCGCTTATATCGGTTGTAAAGCGTTGGG
>JBJTEQ010000201.1:0-14594 GCA_046092945.1 Kapaibacterium sp. (SeqCode) | reverse complement strand
GAACATTGCCGTCAACGACATGGTGGTGTATTGGGGAAGGGGGCTCGACTTTGCCTACCTCAATCCTCTGGCGTTCTTTGTCAGCGCGGGTCTCTCTACCAAGGAGCGCAATCTCAACGATAATTCAATGATCAGCTTTGATGTTGCCATACGCCCCCTGACAGGAATGCGGACCTATGCATCGATACTGATCGACGACATCGGCCTTGGCACACTTGGTGACACGTCGCGTCGAGGCAACAACAACAAGTTCGCCTACCAGCTCGGTGTTACCCAGGCATTCGGCACGCCCGGCGCTTCATCCCGATCGATGCTTACCGTGGAGTATGCCCGCATCGATCCATTCACGTTCTCGCATCGCAGCATCAACGCATCCTACTCCACGTTTGGCGCTCCGATCGGATACGACATGCAGCCCAATTCCGATCGGATTGCGTTTCAGGCACGTCACTGGTTCACGCCACGCACGTCGCTCCGCATCGACCTTGACTACACACGTCATGGAGAGAACATCCTCGATGCCAACGGAAACATCGTCACCGCCGAAGACCCCGACTGGCCCGGTTCCGGCGCTCGTGTTGCAATCGGCAATGTCGGGGGTGACATCCTTCGCGGCGATGGCGACTTTATCGTCGGCAACAGATTCCTGCGTGGCAATCTTAGCCACCAGCGCCGAGCACGTCTCTGGTTCTCCGCCGAATGGATGCCAAACATCTTTACAGATGTCCGCGTCGGCTATACTAACCGCAATGGCGGCAACAGCCCGGAGTCGTTTTTGTTCGGGTTGATTGAGCTACGAATTGGCTATTGAGGAGAATTACGGAACTACGGAATTACGGAATTGCGGAATACTGTAGGGGCGAGCCTATGTGCTCGCCCGATAGGATGACGATCCGCACATTAGCCCACGGCTTCAGCCGTGGGAAAACGTGGGTACGCGTTTGGGCAATGACTGCACGAAGCGCTCACTACCTCATCTTCTGCTTCACCACCTGCAGAACTTCCTTGCCGACGCTGCCTTTGTGGACGAATGCAACGAGCTCGCAGTTCTTCAGCGTCCAGGCGTTGAGGGTGTCTGAAGCGTTCAGCTTTTCGGCAGGGATCTCATAGCGTATGGTCTTGCTGATAACGGTTCCCTTGGCCATTGGAGCAGGGTTGAGCGTATCGCCCCACGTGCCATTAAGGGCAGTGCGGAGAACGTGCTCAAAGACGTAGTCAGTGATGTGCGATGGCGTTTTGCGATAGTCTTTCTGATCGCCAATAATGTCGTTCTCCTGAAGCCATACACTAACAAAGGAAGGCACATCGATGTCCTGCAGGGCTGTTGCCTTAACTGTGACGATCACAGTTCGTCGGTCTGCATGATAGGTGTGACTCATGGCTAGATCAACCAGCGGCTGCTGCGGAAGGATCTGCGCAACTAGGGGTTCCCAGTTATTCTTGCCCTGGATGACGCGTCCGTTATACGTAACACGGTTTACTAAGCCGTTCGGGTTGCCGGCACGGCTGATGCGGAATGCTGCGTCGAGGGCCACACCGGCCGGACATGTGAGGTCGCGCTTGAAGTCGGGCATTTCCAGGGCTGCAAAGCCCCCTGCATGAATAGCCGTAACGATAACGCGTCCCTTGTTGTCTTCGTACAGCTTAGCAGCTACCTCGGCGGCTTCCGGACAGTTACCGCAGGTATGGCCGGTGTAGTCTTCGAGCAGAATGTTCTGCAGACCATTCGTTGTTGCCACAACGGTTGAAGTGTCGCGCAGGGTAGTATCCACCGGTACGACAGGGTTCTTCTCATACGGCGCTTCGATTACATCGCACGAGGTAACGATGATGCCGAGGGCAAGAGCGATGGTAATGACAAGGGGCTTCATGGTGCCTGCTCAGAATGTATACGTGATGCTCATCGACATGCCATTGGAGGCAGGGACCGGACGGCAGATGCCGCCAACGCAGAGGATACCGCCACGCACACGTCCGTACCCGGCCTGAATGCGCAGAGCGTCCTTGGAGTATGCCACCGACGCATTCGGATAATGTACACGCAGCTCTTCGTTGTAATTCCCAAAATTGTACTCGTCGAATACCGTGAAGAACCAGTGCGGAGAGACAGTGTACTCGACCAGAGCCATTATCCAGTCTCCATTCTGCAAGGCCTTCTTTGCGCCCTCTTCGTGGGTGACATCCATGTACTGGAGCTCCGTGCGCAGACTCTGATTCTTGGCTGTCTTGAACCAGAGCTCAAGACACACAAAGCTCGCGTTGATCAGACCATATACTTTTTCGCCCGGTGCTGCGCGACGTTCAATCACGTCCTGGTTGTAGTCGAGATTTACGTAGGTGAGGGTGGTCTTGAAGTCGCGACCAAACTTCCTCTGGATCTCGATATTCACATCCCGGTAGTAGATCTCATCGCCCCACATGAACTTGGCGTCGTACGTGTACGGTCCCGTATGCGTTGTATCCAGACCGTGAATGAGCGAGCCATTGAGCGTGATCATCGTTTCGTCGTTGCCAAGCCAGCCCCCTTTCGGAATGGTCCATGCCACATCACCCTGCAGAGCAAATTCACCTGTTGGCTGCGTGGCGTAGGGGTAGAGGGTGATCAGGCGCAGGGTGTGCTGCTTGGAAAGAGCCGGCAGATAGTTCACCTGCTGCGCAAAACCCGTGGCCGTGCGGTCACTGCGCAGGTCCATGTTGTCGATGCGCTTTGCGGCGAGGTTGATACCAAGCCCCGTGCCGGCCCATGACAGATTTGCATAAAGCGCATTTCCAGGATTGAACGAGTTGGCGTTTGTAGCCGACGGATCGTTGATCTTATAGGCGTACTCAACGTCGAGCGAAAGGTCATGCACCACCAGGTTTGCCCTGCCGGAATAGGCGAAGACGTTTTCCGGGATCTTCAGCACATCCTGATCGTCTGCCTGGAACCGGCTTATTCCGCTGAGTCCAAGCGTTAGGCGCGTGCCTTCCGGAAGAAGGTCGCTCTTGAGCTGATTGATGTCCAGATCAAGATCTGCGCCACGAATGATGCCCGTACTCAGCGCAAAGAACGCCCGCTGACGTCCAATAATACCCGTGATCGACACTCCCTCGGTGGGTATGTACTTCAGTCGTACTCCATCGATGGAGTTATCGAAGCCGAGGTTGCGCTCTTCGTAGGTGCGCAGGATCATCCCGCTGCCGAACTGCTCGTAGAAGTTGCCGGCCGTTACCTCGAAGGTTTCATCGGCGAACTTTGCAAATCGATACGGCAGGCCGATACCTGTTCCCGCACCGGATGATCCGAAGCGCGGATCAATTCCCAGCAGTGGTCCCTGATACGACTCAAAACGAACGCCGGCCGAGAACTTGCCCTTGGTGAACGTGAGATTGAAGAAGGTGTTCGACAGCATCTTCTCCGGCACGTCGGGTGCTCCGATCAGCGAGTCTGCACCGTATTGCTGAACATCTGTCTGCACCGAGCCGCTGATAGCACCATCATCACCGCCCTGAGCCCACGCAGTGATTGCACCCGCAAGGAATGCAGCAAGAAGGAGTTTCATCGTTACTGCTTTCCGGTGAGCTTCTTCAGGAGCTCTTCAAGTTCTTCTTCATCGCCGGAGGAGTAGGCGCTATGGGAGAACACAACCTTGCCGTTCTGCACCACGAAGGTGTGCGGCACGTTGTTCACGTTCATGGCGCGCTTGAACTCCTGATTGATGTCTAGAAGCACGTCATAGGTCCACGTACGCGACTTGATGAAGGGGGCTACCTTGGAGGCATTGCGGGCATCATCGATCGATACCGCCACCAGCGACACGCCGTACTTTTCCTGCCACTCGGGATAGAGCCCGTGGTAGGTCTGCAGCTCCTGAATGCAGGGCTTGCACCACGTTGCCCAGAAGCTGATGATCACCGGTTTATCCGTGGTGCCGAAGTCGGCGGTGTTCACCAGCGCGCCGGCAACGTTCTTGATCTTGACCGACGGAATCTGCGCCCCCTGGCTTTCCTGGGCCCTTACTCCAACCGTGAACATCAGCGCCAGAACGACGCTCAGAATCGACTTTACCACGTCTCCTCCCCTTGGCGAATAAAATCAGGCGCGCGGCCCTAGATTTGCAGCTCACCACGCTATTCAAGGACGCCAAATTATGAAAACTCATGTAGTTGCTTTGATGCTTGTTCTGGCCTCAGTTGGAGCCGGAGCACAATCCTTTTACATCGACTGGTCAAAGCCAAATCCTGTTAAGGGGCTCCCCATCGACGCCACGCTCAAGCGTGACGGAAAGGTGAAGAACAAAACGGCGACAACGAAGGAACTCTACTTCCGCTATAACCTTGATAAGGTCGATTCCGAACACCGCGCCCAGCTTTGCATGTCCCTGTGCTGGCTGCTCTTCCCTGGCGAAGACAATCCATTTGACCGTGAAGGTCAAGTGCTGTCTGCCGGCTCTGAGCTGCCGATATATGTTGACCTTACCATCAACGGCAAGGAAGCTACAAGTATCATCAGTGTAACACTTTTCGACAAGACGGACACCACCGACAAGCTTGACTTCGATGTGCAGTTCGTGGTTTCTAACCAGACCTCAGTGCGCGATCTCACCGAGTCTGGCTTCCGCATGTATCCGAACCCTGCCAAGGGTCATGTGGTTGTGGACGGTGCTGCGCTGAATTCAGTTATCAGTGTCGGACTGTATGACAACCAGGGTAACCTGATCCGTTCCTTTCCGGCACCAACGTCGGAGAAGGCAACCTACACTACCGAAGATCTTGCTGCCGGCGCTTACCGCCTGATGCTGCGCACGCGCACGCAGGAGCTCTTCGGTGGTTCCCTGATCGTCGAGTAACACAACGCTGTCCGGACCTCGGGTGGCTACTCTCGTCCATCGTTTCCGTGCAAGCACACTTCTGCAGAGTGTGTGCGTTGCCGTACTCGCCTTTGTCGTGTATGCGGTAACGCACGCCCCTTCCCTGCAGTACACCGACAACGGTGAGCTGACGGCGGCAGCAGTTACGTTTGGCGTTGCCCACCCGACAGGATATCCGCTCTTCACGATCCTTGGTCACGCATGGTCAATGGTCAGCACAGACGTCAGCTGGATGAACCTTCTGGCCGGCGTGTGGTGTGCCATTGCCGTGGGCGCTTCGTATGCTCTGATGCTCGACATTCTGTCTCTGCTGACAGGGGGCGTTGCAGCCTCCCATCGATGGGCATCGGCTGCAACCGCGCTGATGCTGGGATTCAGCGGTCTGGTATGGTCGCAGGCCACTTCGCTCGAGGTGTATTCGCTGCACCTGTGCCTTCTTACGCTCACGCTACTGTGCGTGATGAAGAGCCTGCAGACCAGTGCGGATGTTGGCCGCTGGTCGGCCCTTGCCGGCATGCTCTACGGTCTGATGCTGGCCAATCACCTGTCGAGCGCCTTCCTTGCTCCCGGACTTCTCCTGCTATGGATGAGTGCGGCGCGGAAGGGACAGATCCGCTCGTGGTACGTTGTGGTGGGTCCGGCCCTGCTCGGAGTTTTGCTTTACGCCGTGCTACCGCTTCGCAGCGCGCAGGAGCCCCCTATCAACTGGGGTTTGGTGCATCGCAGCCTCGATGCGTTTCTCTACCACGTGAAAGGCACGCAGTTTGGCGTATGGCTCTTCAGCGACCGGCAGGTACTGAAGGTGAATGCGCGGATCTTTCAGCACGTGCTCTCCAATGCTGTACTCTGGGCAGGCTATGGAGCGCTGATCGTCGGACTCTGGCAGATGCTTCGGTCACACCGACGTCTGGCGCTTGGCCTGCTGGTGCTTACGGCCGGTAATCTTGGAATCGCGCTCGGCTATTCTATTCCGGACATCGAGTCGTACTTCCTGCCGTCAGTGCTTGTTGCATTGGTGTTCTCTGGTGTTGGTCTCTGGTTTCTTGCGCAGCACTTTGCATCAAGGGCTTCTTGGCTTGTGCTCACACTGCCACTTGTTGCCCTGCTACTGAACTATCCGCAGCAGGATCGCTCGCACCATCGTGCAGTCGAGGGGTACACAGAGTGGGTGCTTGCCCACGCAGAACCCAATGCGGTAATCATCACACGTCAGTGGGATTTCTTCTGCTCTGCCGCATGGTACGAGCAGACCGTGCGTGGAACACGTCCCGATGTGGCCGTGATCGACAAAGAACTATTCCGTCGGACCTGGTACGCCCCCTATCTAACGCAGCGCTATCCTGTTGTTATGGGGCGGGCACAGCGAGAGATCGATGCCTACATGCCGCTCCTCGCACAGTTCGAGGGCGATGGTGATGCCTTTATTGCGGCCGGGCTTTCTCGAGAGATCCAGCCACGCTTTGTTGGCATGCTCAATGGCATTCTCGACAGAAATGCTGATCGTCCGCTGTATATCACACAGGAACTGCTCAATGACGAGCCCGGTTTTGCCGCCGGCTGGGAGGCGCTTCCGGCTGGACCGCTGATTCGTCTGACGCGTCCGGGCGTGCCACCAAAGCAACGCTTTTCTGAGGCAGGCCTCGAGAAGATCATAACGTCACTCGCCGTTCCGCGCGAGCGTTTGGATTCATCGCTCCGCGACCTTACCATGATGGCCCTCGGTTCAACGGCCATGTATCATCTTGATGCTCTGGCCGACACTGCATCATTCCGTCGATACCGCCAGAAGGCGCGGCGCTTAGCCCCTTCTCATTCTGTAACGTCGCAACTTGAATCGACCATTCCCTGACACGTTTCGGAGCTCCCCCGATGGAACCATCGTATCTCGTCTTTGACCTCGAAACCGTCGGCTTCCCCCTAGAGCACTTCGACGACGTCCAGCAGGAATACCTTCTGCGTGGCACAGTAACCGATGAGGATCGTGCGAAGCGAACCAACGAGTTCGGCCTAAGTCCCATGACCGGCTTCATCTCCTGCATCGGCATGCAGATGATGACGCGTGTTGGCGATGAGTGGCACTCCAAGCAAGTGGCCTATTCTCTCGACCCGTCAATGAGCGATGATGACAAGTTTCTGCAGACCACTCTCCCCACCGGAGCCACCTGGTACTGCGGCAGCGAACGCGTGATGCTCGAATCCTTCTGGAAGCTCCTTGCTCATCATCGCAGTATCACGCTCATCTCCTTCAACGGGCGCAACTTCGATGCCCCCTGGCTGATGCTCCGCAGCGCCGTGCACGGCATCCGTCCATCGCGCAATCTCATGGACGGCACGAAGTTCAACTACAGCGGTCACATCGATCTCATCGACCGACTCACGTTCTTTCAGGGGGCTGCCAGCGGCGCTACCCGCAAGTTCAACTTCGACTTTTACGCCAAGTCCTTCGGCATCGCCTCACCCAAGGCCGCCGGCGTTGATGGCTCTAAGGTTGGCGATCTCTACCATGCCGGACAGCACGCATCCATCGCCGAATATTGCCTGCGCGATGTCGCCTCAACCTGGGATCTGTTCACGGCGTGGGAAGCTGTTCTGAGGTTTTGACAGGTTTCAGGTATCGGGTTTCAGGTTTCAGGTTTCGGGTTTCAGATTCAAGATATTATCACTCCGTGCCTCACGGTGTAGCCGTGTCGCACGAAGTGTCGCTCCGTAGGAGTCCCGCGAAGCGCATGGGTCCCTCGTCGCTGCGCTCCTCGGGATGACGCAGCGCTCGCTTGTTTTCATGGCAGAAGAGCGGCTCGCGCCGTTGGCACGAGCCGCTCTTCATGTTTTTCCGTCCCCTCACGCAGCGGTGGGCGTCATCCTGAGGAGCCGAAGGCGACGAAGGACCTCACATGTGTGCTCGTCAGATGAAGGGTCGCGTTGGGCGACCACATCGGGTCGCCCCTACACACGATCAACATCGCGTTCCCACGGCTGAAGCCGTGGGCTAATGTGCGGACACATTCACCTTTGGATTATGGCGTTCGCGTCGATGGCGAACAACCTGAAACCCGAAACCTGAAACCTTGCTACGCCTCCGGCACATGCTTCTCGGTGCGCAGCACATAGATGTACTGACCGAGTTCGGCGGAGAGAAGGAAGATGAAGGCCGAGTAATAGAGCCACAGAGCGAAGGACGCAAGGGCCACGTAACCGCCATAGAACTTGCTGAAGTTTGCGGCGCTGTTGACGTACCACGAGAACAACGTGCGGGCCAGTTCCCACAGGGCAACGGCAAAGCCCGTGCTCATCAACACAATGGGCCAAGGCAGACGTTTGTTCGGGACAAGCTTGTACAGCGCCAGGAACAGCGCAAACGTCGAAACGAGCGATGCCGCCTGAACAGTAAAGCCAAAGACAAGGCCAGTGTTATCGACTTGGGTAGCCGTGCGCACGTACTGTTCGACAAGTGTGAGAAGGGGGCTCAACAGCGTCACCACAAGTATCATAACCACCGTTATGATCGTGAACGCCATATCCTTCAGCCGGTAGAGCACAAAGAACTTCGGCGTCGGGATGTGGAAGATGGCGTTGAGTCCGGTACGCAGCGAACTGAACAATGCGCTCGCAAGCCACAGCAACGCTATGCCGGCAATCCAGCCCGCAGCGGTGCTGTAGTTGAAAATGGCACCGAGTTCGGTGATAACACCGGCTATAAGCGACGATGCCTGCGTGTTGCGCGGAAAGAACTGCTCAAGAGCAGCTTCAACGGTGTCCTTGGTCTTCTGCACGTCAAGCAGACCGCTTACCAGCGATACGATCAGCACCATTAGCGGAATCGTACACAGCAGGAGGTTGAACGCGATCCCCGATGAGAGCAGGAAAATGTGGCGCCGATCGGTGATATCCGCAAAGTCATAGACGAGTACCCAGACAGCGCGTAACCATGTCGATGAGCGTCGAAGTAGATCCTTCATCGTTCAAAACTACGCCAGCCCCATAGTTTTGCCTGATGCCCGCACTTCTGATTCATCCCCGCACCCTGCAACTGGCCATCGTCGCCATGCTTTCATTAGCACTGACGGGCTGTGCCATGAAGGTTGCGCCAACGGGTGGTCCACGTGATACGACTCCGGCTGAGGTTGTGAGCGTGCAACCAGCATCAGGAACAACATCCTTCGCGGGACGTTCTATCACGTTTGTGTTCGACGACTATGTTGACCGGTCGATCCGCAACGCTATCACAATCCTGCCGTCAGCGCGCTTCAGCACGTCATACGCCGGTGATGAGATCACCGTGGAGTTTACGGAGCCCCTTGCCAGTAACACCACCTATACGGTGACGCTTGGTACGGAGTGGACCGATGTTCGGGGGAATAGACCGCTGTCAGCGTTTACCACAGTATTCTCTACCGGATCCCTCATCGATACCGGGATGATCTCCGGTGTGGTGTCTGCCCCCTCTCTGACAAACGTGGCTGTCTTCTGCTATCCGAATGCGGACACGATAACATCCCGCTTTGCGCCCTGGTTGGCCGCGCCGCGCTACGTCCTTCCGACCGGACAAAGCGGCGCCTTCTCGATAAGGGGGCTCGCCAATGGCCTCTATCGGGTGATCGCCGTGCGCGATGAAAACCGCAATGGCCTTATCGATAGCCGGGAAGACTTTGCCGTTGCACCATCGGACGTGCGAGTTGACACGGGTCGGACGCCGAGCATAAACCTGAAGCTTGGACCCTTTATCGACCAGGATGCACCGATGCTGAGCCGGGTGCGGTCTTCAACCTCGCAGCTGCTTATCGCACAGTTCACGGAGCAGGTCTTTCCGACCACGACATGGCAGAAAGCATTGGATGTGCAGACTGCTTCTGGTAAGACTCTTCCTGTTGTTGCCGTCTGGACAGATTCCTCACAGCGCGACCGGTTCTTTGTGCGCCTTGCTGCGCCCCTTGATACAAGCACCACATCGATTACGCTGCGTGCTTCGTCGGTGCGCGACTCTGCCGGCAACCGCTCGGCGGATACCGCTGTGCGGCTGACGTTCCGAGGCTCGGCACTGGCCGATACGACAACGCTGCGCATCATCCGTGTAGAACCCCGCGATAGCACAAAGGGCGTTGGACGCGAGCAGCCGATCGTTATCACATTCTCAGATGCCGTTGATACCATGAATGCCCAGTTCAGTCTTGAGCATCGCTCTCCTCAGGGGGCAGTGCAGGTCCGCACCCGCTGGAATTCGCCCGTTCGACTGGTGATCGAACCACAGGAGTCGCGCAAGCTCTCGACGTGGTATTCAACATCGATCAAGTTCACGGATGTGCGCTCTGTACTCAATCGTAAACTGATAGATAGTATTTCCGGGCATTCGCTGCTGATGGAGGATCGACCTCGAGATCCGGGAACAATGAGTGGCACATTTACCCCGTCGGCAGAGATGAGTGCTGCCAAGCCCCTTGTTATCCGACTGCTTTCGGCTGCGGGTGCCATCATCACTACCTTTCAGCCGGACTCTGATGGCACGTTCCGAGTGGACGGCATTCCACCGGGTGACTACACTGTGGATGTGTTTGGCGATCGCAACCGAAACGGACGCTACGACTACGGGACTGTACGCCCCTTCACCTTCGGTGAACCGTGGTGGCCGCTACCAACGAAGATCACGATTCGTCCACGGTGGACGTTGGAAAACGTCCGTATCTCACCGTAACTCCACCACCGAATGATCATCGTAGACGATCAGCTGCCGATCATTGCCCGCATCTTGGGTGAAGTGTCGGATGTGCTTTGTGTTGACGGACGCTCGATCAACCGAGAGCTGTTGATTCGTACCAACGCCACGGCTCTGTTCATTCGCACCGTAACACATGTGTCGCACGGCCTTATCGACGGTACCAACGTGCGATTTATCGCCAGTGCGTCAGCTGGAAGAGATCATATTGACGACGACCTGCTTGGCTATGGCGGACACCTCAACATTGTCCATGCACCCGGCTGCAATGCTCAGGCCGTTGCCGAATATGTTGTCACCTGGCTTGATCACTTTGCCATACCATTATCAGCTCGCCTCGGCATTGTTGGATTCGGAAATGTCGGCTCGCTCCTTGCTCGTCTGATGATCGGGCGTGGAATGTCTGTGCTCGTTAATGATTCGCCCCTTGCCAGCTTGGGATATGCCTTTCCCGCTGCCGTTGCCCACGTAGATCTGGACGAACTCCTTTGTGAGAGTGATGTTGTTTCGCTGCACGTTCCGTTCACGGAATCTGGCGATCATCCGACAAAGGGGCTTATCACTGCTCAGCGAATGGAGCGTATGCAAGGCGGTGCAACGCTCATCAACACGTCGCGTGGCGGCATTGTGGACGAAGCTGCTCTTGCTCGAGAGGTCAATCGCGGCAGACTTCGGGCTGTGCTGGATGTGTATGACAACGAGCCAAACATCACACCCGAAGTGGTCCGGACAATTCCATACTGTTCGCCGCATATCGCGGGCTATTCGGAGGTGGCCAAGGTGCGAGCCTCTCGGATGGTGCTCAAGGCATATCGTCAGTGGTCGGGCCTGGACTTCGCCATACCCGAACAGCAGGAGCTCATGACGCGCCGTCGTTCAGCGGAGGAAGACCGAGCCATTATCGTGAACCATCCCTTTCGTGATATGTGGCGGGCAGATCCCACGGCGGATACATTCGCCGCCTGCCGTAGATTAACGCCCCTTCGCAGCGAACACCTGCGTCCACCAACCTGGGAAGACCTCCATGTCCTTCACGATTGAAGAGATCATTTTCGACGCCATCAAGATCATGCGATCACCCATTCACAGTGATCATCGTGGTTTCTTCGAAGAGGTGTACCGTGCCGATGCATGCATCCGCAATGGTATTCCCACGGACTTCATTCAGGACAATCACTCGCGCTCGCGGCGAGGCGTTATTCGCGGTATGCACGCTCAGTACAACGCACCGATGGGCAAGCTCCTCCATGTGATGAGGGGGCAGATCCAGCTCGTCGAGGTTGATGTTCGCGCTGGGTCGCCAACATTTGGTCAGCACGTCAGCATCGATGTTTCTGACGTCAACGGTCGAACAGTCTGGATCCCGCCGGGCTTTGCCAATGGCTTTGCTGTGCTAAGCGACGAAGCCGATGTGCATTACAAATGCACCGCGCTCTACAATCCGCAGACAGAGTTTGGTATCAACCCGATGGATGCTCAGCTTGGCATCCGCTGGCTAGTTGACGATCCCATTCTCAGCGATAAGGATCTTGCTGCGATGTCCTTTAGCGATTACGCCTCCGATCCGAAGTTCTAGGAAGCCCCTTGGCCTGCTCGCTTACTTGAGCAGCTCCAGCGCATCGCTCTTGCGTTCCCTATCACCCGGTTCTTTGAGCGAAAGTCCGGCGATCTTCCGAGCTATGGCTTTGCCCTCCTCTTCGCGATCCATCGCAATGAGAACGCGCGCATACTCGAGTTCGAACATGATAAAGTCCGGACGCAGCTCACGGGCCTTCTTCAGGTTCTCATAGGCTTCTTCGATGTTGCCCCATGCCAGACCCAACGGATACCGCACCAGCTTCGGCTTTTTCGTTAGGTTCAGATGGGCACGGCCAAGGATGTAATGCGCCGATGCAAGACGCTGTGGCGTTTCGTTGTTCAGCTTGATCGCCGACCACGCATCATCGCGAACCTTGTTCACCACGCCCCCTACCGAAAAGATGCCCTTGAATAGAGCAACCTTTCCATTAGCTGCGGCGCGGTAGACAAACCCCGACATTCCCTTGCCGTTGGCGGCAAGTGCCTTATCGGCAAACTCTACGCCCTTGGTGTAGAGGGGCAGCTTGTTGTCTTCGACCTTCTCCTGGTCACCCAGAATGATGTTCAGTCGCGCCATGCGGTACAGCACCTCATATGAAGAGGGGGCTTCTTTGTACGCCTGCTCGATGGACTGCCGAGCCCCCTTCACATCGAGAGCTTCGATCTGTGTATCGAACGACGCACACAAGGATGCAACGTCTGCCAGGATATTGGCGGAACTGAAGATCAACACCGTTAGCGTCAGCAGAGCATACTTCATCGCAACCCCATAATCGTTTCGGTTCTTCGATTGCCGAAGTTACAAAGACAAATGACCCGTAGGGACGAGTGACGTGTCCTGCACATTAGCCCACGGCTTCAGCCGTGGGAAAGCGATGGGGCAGCATTGCGAATTCTTGCTGACCGGGTTGACGTGGCTGAATATGTATGCGGATGGGTGTCGAAGTATGCTGTGACGCTTCGTTAGACCTCACATCCTTAACATCCGCTCCGTCGAGGTCATCTCCAGACACCGCAGCACATCTTCATCGGTGACTTCAGCGAAGTTCTTGTACCACTCGCCTACGGCGCCGAAGCACGGCGGTACGTGAAGAACAATGAAATCGTCAACCAGCGGATGAAGCTCTCGCACAGCCTCGGAAGCAGCTACGGGAACAGCAACAATGATGGAACGGGGCTTCTGTGCCCTGAGTATCTGCACAGCATAGCGCATGGTAAGACCCGTAGCAATACCGTCGTCAACAATGATGATGGTCTTGCCATTGGCATCAAGGGGCGGTTGGTGGTAGGATGCTTCACGGATGCGGAGGAGATCCTGCAGACGATGTACCTGAGAATCGATAAACTCTTTCGATACATCGGTGTGGTTATCGTATACGACGTAATCACGCGAGCCCACAGCACCTATAGCGTACTCTGGATTCTCGGGATGCGGAAGCTTCTTTATCGCAAGCACATGCATTGGCCACCCAAGGTGCGAGGCGATCTCTGCTGCCATGGGAACGCCCCCTCGTGGAAGGGCGACCACGATGCCGGGGTGACGTCGATGAACGTCGAGGAGAGGGAGAAGCTGTTGCGTTGCACTATGTCTGTCTCGAAATACCATGGCTGCCAACATACCAGCTGATATGAGAGCCGTTGTTACGGCATTTGTGGTTGAACGAGTAACCTTTCTGCTCCCAATGGACTATTGCCGTTTGTTCACGGTGGAATCTGCCGCTGCTCCCTTTAGCGTGTTCCACAGACCTCGATTTCTGCACATCCATCTGGGAAGGGCACATGCGATCTTTGATTCTCTGCTTGGCACTGTTTACCATAGCATCCGTGCTTCCGAGCACGGCTCACGTTGGTGGTCATGGAAAGGGTCCAGTACCAGAATGGAAACTCGCTAAGGGACGTCATGTTCATGGCACGCTCCACAGTTTCCGTGGCAACTGGGTTGTTCTGGAGGGACGCTATGGTAAGCTCACCGCCGTGGATCGCGACCAGTTCGCTGCGACTGACCGTGAGCACTTCCGCCAAGAGAAGGCAGCAATCGATGCCGTCAACGCACCGATCACGCCAAAGATCGATCCACTACCGACACCTCACGGGAACGCATCGACGCTACCAGGAATTGCCTGGCTGGGTGTTGCGTGCCTGCTCGGCACAGCACTGGTCCTTCATCGGTCTCGGAGAATGCAAGTGGCCACAGCACTGAGTGCTCTCGCACTGGCAGCCATTCTGCTTAGTCCAAGCACAACGGCGAAACTGATGGAGATCCTGGGTCCAACTCCGCCGGAAACCATCGACAGCACTTTTGCGGCTTATAAGCCCCGTGTCAAAACCCGTTGGTATGCCACCTACTTCGACGTGGAGAGCAATGGTATGCCAACGGCCATGCCGGCCATGAAGGGAATCACCGCCTGGCAGCAGCAGGTTCCAATTCCGCAGCCATATACCGGCCCAAACGCATGGGC
>JBJTEQ010000200.1:0-4991 GCA_046092945.1 Kapaibacterium sp. (SeqCode) | reverse complement strand
GACAAGCCGATCGACATCGACATGACGGCAACGAATCTTGCCCTTGCCGCGGTAGAACCTTTTCTGCCGGCTGTGGAGAAGATCAAGGGCTATGGTAACGGCAATGTAACGATCAAGGGAACTCCGGCTGATCTCGAGCTTGGAGGAACAGCGCGATTCAAAAATGCCAGCTTCGTTGCCTCACCAACCAACATTCAATACAAGGCAGAAGGGGTTGTGCATCTGGACGGTGAGAAGCTGTATCTCGATACCATCACTGTGCGGAACTACGATCGAGACCGTCGCAACGGCATTGCACGTGCAGAAGGCACGGTAACCTTTGATGGTCTCTCCGTTGAACGCGTCGACTTCTTTGTGCGCTCACCTGGCCTTCTCGTCATGAACAAGGGCTCTCAGGCGCGGAACCCGAAGATCTTCGGTGATGTGGTCATTGCAAATGGAAAGAGTGGACCTATCAAGTTCTACGGAACGCTTGATGAGCCCCATCTCGATGGTGACGTAGATGTTCTCTTTGCTGACATCGTCTTCCCGCAGGAACGTGAAGGGGCTAAGGCCCGCTACACCTCGTTCCTGTACAACCGCTCATCGGACTCGTCCCGACCGTACAACAGCGTCATGGATGTCCTGCGTCAGGACACAGCCTCCCTGGCTGCCGAGATGATGCGCAATGGAATGCAGGATGTGGGCAAGGCGGTGGAGAATATCATCAAGACCACCACAGCTTCCTTCTCGGATATTCTTCGGTATGATCTGAATGTCTATCTCAAGGGGCGCACCCTTATGACGATGGTCTTCGGTGTGTTTGAGATCCTTATTGCCGATCTCGAGCCCGTGGATGCGAATGTGCCACTTGTGTTCACCGGTCGATTTGTTGACAATTCCACGAATCTGCGTGGACGCGTGCGTGTGAAGGATGGAACGAGCACCTATAAGTTCTACAAGCCGTTTCTTGCAAGCGGTACGCTGGACTTTACGCTAGGGGGCTTATCAAACCCAACTCTCGATCTCACCGCAGTCTATCGCGATCGGCGCTTTGTGAATGAACGTCCTGAAGACTTCCGAGTCGAGATCGCAATCACCGGGACGAAAAAGAAGCCGATTGCCCGATGGTCCGTGTATCGTAATGACCGCAAGCAGCAAGGTGATTCGGCGAAGATCACCGGTGATGCACTGATGCTGATCCTACTTGGTCGCACCCAGGACGAGCTTGTCTCAACGGGGCAGGGAAATCTCGTGGGCGAAATGAACGCTACGTTCTCAGCCGTTGCCACATCTGCGTTAGGAGACCTGCTCAGCGGTATCGGTGGCGTTGTGCAGAGCGTCCAGATGGACCTCGGGGCAGACGTATCCCAAACGCGACTCACCGTGTCTGGCCAGCTCTGGAGCGACGTCTCGTACCGATTGACCGGACAGGTGAGCGACTTTGCCGGCAACAGCACCATCACCGTTACCGTGCCGTTCACCGTCCTGAATAACTCCGACGCAATGCGCTACCTGAAGCTCGATGTGTCCCGCTCGGTTAACAACACCGGTAACATCACGCGCTTCCAACGCCTCTGGGAAGTAAAGTTCGGAGCGAGGCTCCCTTAACGGGTTTGAGGTTTCGGGTTTGGGGTGTGAGGTTAATACTGCAGCTGTCCCTCGCAGCAAAGCACCCCTCGTGCGAAGCACCCCTCGTGCGAAGCGCTTACAGCTCTTTCTGCAGCTCCCGAGCGATCACGATATGCTGGATCTCACTTGTGCCTTCGTAGATCTCGGTGATCTTTGCATCGCGCAAATAGCGCTCTACGAGGTACTCGCGGACGTATCCATATCCGCCGTGCACCTGTATGGCCTCGAGCGCGTTGTGGACTGCGGTTTTCGAAGCGTAGAGCTTTGCCTGCGCGGCTGCCTTGATGTAGTTCTGGTGCTGATCCTTCATGTAGGCCGCGCGGTAGGTAAGCATGCGGGCTGCTTCGAGTCGCGTGGACATGTCGGCGAGCTTCATCTGGATGGCCTGCAGATCAGCGATCGGCTTACCGAAGGCCTTGCGCTGTGTCGAATAGTGCAGGGCAGCCTCAAAAGCCCCCTTCGCGATTCCGAGTGCCTGCGCGGCAATGCCGATGCGTCCGCCGTTAAGCGATTCCATGGCAATCTTAAAGCCCATCCCAACGCCACCCAGGATCTGATCATCCGGGACGAAGACATTCGTCAGGCCGATCGAACACGTATCGCTGGAGCGGATACCAAGCTTGTCTTCCTTAAGGCCTGGCTCGAAGCCCGGTGCATTACGATCGATGATAAAGCACGTGATGCCCTTGTGACGTAGCTCGCGGTTCGTCTGGGCCATCACGAGGTATGTGCTTGCCGTTGTGCCGTTCGTGATCCAGTTCTTTGTTCCGTTGAGCACCCAGCCACCGTCGACCTTCTCAGCGGTAGTGTGTTGTGAGGTGGCATCGGAGCCAGCCTCTGGCTCTGACAGGCAGAATGCGCCGTGCACTGCGCCGGTTGCCAGTGGACGCAGCCACTTTTCCTTCTGCTCATCGTTGCCGAAAGACTCAAGGCCCCAGCAGACGAGGGAGTTATTCACCGACATCACCACGCCAACTGACGCGTCCACCGCGGAGATCTCTTCCATGGCGATGACGTAGCTCATTGCATCAAGGCCAGAGCCGCCCCATTCCGGAGATACCATCATTCCGAGGAATCCCAGCTCGCCCATTTTCTTGACGATCTCGGTGGGAAACTCTCCCGATTTGTCGCGCTCGATCGACGTCGGAGCGACTTCGTCCTTGGCAAACTGGCGAGCGGTCTCGCGGATCATCTCGTGCGTTTCTGACAACTGCAGGTTAAAGCTCATGGCTGCTGTGGGATTGTGATGGTGATACCAGGGGCCGGCCGTGTGCAGAGGCGGCAGAACCGTTCAAAAATCTGGCGCAAAACTACGAAACGCCCAAGTCCAACGCAGAGTTCACGCGCGGGCAATTGTCCCCAGGACGGCAAAGCGGCTTGCCCCGGTTACCGACGGTACGTTGCCGGGCAGGCCATTGACAGTGCGCCAGCCAAGGTAGGCAAAGGCCATGGCCTCTTTTTCCGCCCAGAGCGGATCAACGGTTACGATCCATGCTGCACCCAACTCCTTCGAGAGTTCGGCGATGCGCTCAATGAGGAAGCCGTTCTGCGAGCCCCCTCCAGAAGTGACTACTTCGTGGCAGCCCGATGCGTATCGCTGCAGGTGGTCAACGATGCACCATGCCGTAAGCTCCGTAACGGTTGTCAGCACATCTTCCAGGGGGCTGGATGGATGCGAGTATTTCGTGACGAGGCGCTTCAGTTCCTGCGTGGTAAAGAGCTCACGTCCGGTCGACTTCGGAGGGTCCATGGCAAAGAAGGGCATGGACATCATCTCGGCCAGCATGGGCTTGAGCACGCGTCCTGCACGAGCTATGCTGCCGTTGGTGTCGTACGATTTCCCATACGTCACCCTTGCCGCATGATCCATCCACACATTGCCGGGTCCGCAGTCAAACGCTGTGAGTGTTTCGATCGGCCCACCGGCCATGAGCACCGTCATGTTCGCCATACCTCCGATGTTGAGAGCAACACGGTTTCGGTCGGCAGCACCATAAACTGCATGGTCAAACACCGGAACGAGCGGCGCGCCCTGTCCGCCCAATGCCACATCGGCCGAACGGAAATCGCTGACCACGGGCAGGTTCACAAGTGCCGATAGTGCAGGGCCCGAGCCGGCCTGCCATGTGGAGACCGGTGGATGATGCCATATCGTCTGACCATGCACGGCCACGAGCTCCGGCGTAATGGCATGTGCGCTCCAATGATTCTCGAGGGCGGCTGCATAGCCCCGTGCCAGCTCAAACGGCAGATCGGAGACCTCCTGAAGCGAGGCCGTTCCAGCAAGACAGCTATGGATTAACTCCCGCAGGTCATCTGGAAAGGGGCTTGACGTAAACGAGAGAAGGGAGACCGTGTGGCGATCTCCCTTCGATTCAATTTCGCATGTGGCAATGTCGATCGCATCGACCGACGTGCCCGTCATGATTCCCGCAACTCGCATTACGGGGTCAGAATCAAGTCAGAACGGCGTACATCGCCACTGTCGTTGCCAAAGTTGGTAAGCTGCGGCTTGGACTCTGCAACCTTGTCCTGGATGTACATGAGGGCCTTCATCAGGGCTTCCGGACGCGGAGGGCATCCCGATACGTAGGCGTCGACAGGGAGAAACTGATCGATTCCCTGAACTACCGGATAGGAACGGAACATGCCGCCTGTTGATGTGCACACACCCATGGCGATGCACCACTTCGGATCGGGCATCTGGTCCCAGACCTTCTTCACAACCCACGACATCTTGTACGTCACCGTACCGGCAACGATCATCAGATCGGCCTGACGAGGGGAGAAGGAGAAGCGCTCGGAACCAAAGCGCGATGAGTCAGCGCGGGGTCCACCAAAGGCCATCATCTCGATAGCGCAACAGGAAATACCCATCGGCATTGGCCACAACGAGTTGCGTTGTGCCCATGTGATCAGCGATTCAACCGTGGTGGTAACGAATCCGTCGCGAGCGATCTGTTCGTTCAATCCCATTTGAGCGCACCTTTCTTGAGGACGTAGAGATAGCCGGCAAAGAGAAGGATCATGAAGAGCAGCATAGACACCAGACCATAGGCTCCGAGTTCCCGGAACTGCACGGCCCATGGATACATGAACACGATCTCGATGTCGAACAGAATGAACATCATTGCCACGAGGTAGAACTTGACCGTAAAGCGCTCGCGAGCGCTCTTGAGCGGTTCCATGCCGGACTCGTAGGTGGACAGCTTCGAGCGTGTGCTCTTGCGCGGTCCAAGATTCTCGGCCAAGAAAATGTTGCTAACGCCAAAGACCAGACCGATGACGATCATGATCATCAGCGGGAGATAATTGACGAGTGGATCTGTTCCTGCCATGACGCTTCCTGGGGAATTAGTGCAAAGATAGGAAGCCGAGAC
>JBJTEQ010000199.1:0-2830 GCA_046092945.1 Kapaibacterium sp. (SeqCode) | reverse complement strand
GTTGATGTCCTGTCATAACTTGCGACCAATGTCGTCAATGCAAGGGTGAAAATCCGGACCCCATATCGGCGTGATTTCGCCGTCCGCGCAGCTCTCGCTTGCGCGACGACGCTTGCTTTTGCGTCGATAATGCACGCTCAGCAGAAAGAGTCCATAGCAACGAACGCAGACTCGGTACGACGCGCCAAAGAGTATTTCATCAACGGCACAACGCTGCAGCTGCAGGGTGGACGTGAAGCCGAGGCGATCCTCGAGTGTCAGCAGTCACTGAGGTACGACTCATCGGCAACGTGCCTTGCGGCCATTGCCCGATGCTACGCTCAACTGCGCAAGCTTGATCTTGCCTACGAGTACGTGCGACTGTCGATAGATAAAAACGCTACGTCGCGCGATGCATGGGAGCTCCTTGCCGAGATCGAGGTTCAGCGTGGTCATTACGACGAAGGCCTGAAGGCCTACGAAGAGATCATCAAGCTGAAGCCGACGACGCGTCAGCTCATGACTCTGGCACGCCTGTATGAGCCCCGTAACGCCCGCCGAGCAATTGAAC
Organism: Kapaibacterium sp. (SeqCode); assembly: GCA_046092945.1. Lineage (GTDB taxonomy): Bacteria > Bacteroidota > Ignavibacteria > Kapaibacteriales > Kapaibacteriaceae > UBA10438. The sequence goes on along the minus strand of JBJTEQ010000199.1, from coordinate 2,280 downwards.
TGTATGAGCGAATTGTCGAATCGAAGCCCGACATTCAGATCCTTGGTCGACTTGCCGACCTCTACGAACGCGTTGATGATAATGCCGGAATGATCCGCACGCTCGAACATGCAGTAGAGCTCGAGCCATCCAATCCACAGCTCTCCGCGGCGTTGTCAGAGCAGTATGTTTCGCAAGGGATGTTCACAGAGCTCAGTGTCGTGCTGCGTCGATGGAACGCACCTGATCCCGACATGCAAAGCGCCGGACGCGTCTGGGCTGTGGCTCTATCGTCAATCCTCGATGACACACTCGTCAGCGGGATGTATCCGGAGAAGATCGCCGACCTGCTCGATGCCACTTTTGCTACGCATTCGTCGTCGTGGCCGCTCATGGCCATCGGAGCCGCTCTTGCAGGACGCATCTCTGACTCTGGGCGATCGGTCCGCATGATGAACATGGCACTTGCCTCCCCACTGGCGATTGCCGAAACGTACCTTGAAGTTTCTCGTCTATGTCTGCTACAGAAGATGCCGAATCGTGCAATGGGATATGTTGAAAGGGGGCGCACCATGTTCCCTCTCGATGTGCGTATGATCCTGATGAAGGCATCGATCTACCTTGATCTGGGCGATGACATGAAGGCCATCGCAGCCTACAAGGATGCCGCCCACCAAGCCCCATTAACAATCGATGCCTGGGCGCAGCTTGGATGGCTGTATGATCGGCACAAGCAAGTCGACAGCTCCGATGCCTGCTACGAACGCGCCCTGCAGATCGATCCGCGTCACCCTTTCGTCTGCAACAACTATGCGTACTCGTTGTGCCTGCGAAACAAGGATCTGCAGCGTGCAATGAAGCTCTCGGAGACGTCGCTGGAGGCCGAGCCGGGCAATGCAGCATATATCGACACGTATGCATGGATCCTCTTCCGACTTGAGCGCTACGAAGAGGCGGAAAACGAAGCACGTCAGGCAATAGCCTATGGCGGCAATGCTACACACCACGAGCACCTGGGTCTTATCCTCGAAGCCCGGGGCAACACAAGTGGCGCGGTGGAAGCATGGCAGAAAGCGCTCGAGCTTGATCCAACACGAACTCATCTGCAGCCGAAGATCGACCGGTATAAGTAAGTCAAACACTCATCATTGAACCGTCATGAACAAACCCACAAGCACCGACCAGAACGACTACGAAGTCCTTATCCGTCGTCGTGATGAAACAGACTACGCCTCATACTGTCCGCAGCTTGCGCACATGATCAAGGGGCAGGCCCACGAAGAAGTTGAAGAAGCGATGAAGGCCCATGTTCTGGCCTACATCGAATCACTCAAGCACGCCTCTGTCTGATCGTTACAGCAAACACGCCGATGAGCGCTGATAATCGAGTATCAATGGAGTATCTACTGGCTCGGCGCTGGGAAACGCGGCTGATGATCACATGGATCGTCATGACGTTTCTCACCGCAGGGACATCAATCATGAGCCCCGTGCTGAGTCTTGCGTGTGCGCTAACGACCCTTGCCATGGGGCTCCTGCTGCACGTTGTCACCTCTACGTTTATCACCCCCTCGTACAACGGCCTTTCGGGCGCCTCTCGTACGATGATGGGTCTGCCTCCGGTGATGATCTCTGCACTCTACTTCGGCATGCTCAATCGGTGGATGATGCGCATGGGGTTTGGGCGCACATTCCGCACGTGGGTGCCAGCGGCGGCATTCTGCTGCCTTGTGGGACCGATGGTTCCGGCTATTGCTTCCTTACCCCTGATAATGGGAGCTGTCGGCTCTTCGTTCTGGAGTGTACGATCTGATTCACCCCTTGCCCTGATGCCAGCTTCACTGGCCATCATCATCGCCATCATCATGAAGTTTATGGTCGTCCCGGCGTGAGCGTTCTTCGCAGGATTGCCGATCCTTCTCACTGGGTCAACCGGATTGCGTATGTGCTGCTGCTGACCGTACTGACGGCATTGGGCGTCTTCGTCCTTGGCACAGTCTTTTTCCATCTCGATCCCGACGTGTTTCGGATGATGGGCGCACTGGCGATGATCTGCTTCTGGTCAGTCATCTGCGCCATCATGATCCGTGATGAGAAACGTCAGCCCGGCGGAATACCGATGGCCACCGGCATCATTCCTACTCGACAAACTCCACGGATGATCATCCGCGGCACGCTATGGGCGGTTGGGCTTTTGAGTCCCATTGCTGTGAGCGGCATTCTCCTGGGTGGTAAGTATTCCGTTGGTGCATTGAGCTTCCCTCCCGTCGTAGCGCTGACGATCGTCATATCGTCTATCGG
>JBJTEQ010000198.1:0-2624 GCA_046092945.1 Kapaibacterium sp. (SeqCode) | reverse complement strand
GCTCAGATGAGTCTTGGTATCATTCGCCGCAACGAGCAGGGCTTGCGTGCTCAGATCGTGAACAAGGAATTCTACGCGCCCCCGACGGACAGTCTTCTGCGTCCATCGCAGATCATGGTACTTCATGAGATCTCTCGGCATCTCGATTCAATGTCCTCCGCCAAAGCGTCACAGCGTGAAATTGACCAGAAGCTTATTCGCATGCTCAATCGCTTCACCATGTCTGTGAGAGAGTATCAATGGATCCGTCAAACGGCAACGCGTCTGATGAGCAGCCGTCGACCTTCTCGAGTACTGCCAACTGATTCGGCGAATGCTCGTCGACTTCATATGGTCATTGGTGATGTGATGGCATTTCGCCGGTTCTACCGCGATTCGCTCGATCGGGAGCTGCTTTAATCCAATGAGCGGTGTCGACCGTGAGATTATCGCATTGGTGATGTATTCGCTTACGATGTCATTGGGTATTGCTGCACGGTACCGGTCAGCATCGTTCGGACGCTGGCATCACGCTCTTTATGCGATAACGTGCATCGTAACGATGTTGAGTCTCATCGGAGAACCTCAGCTCGCTCATGTTCCCTGCGTGATTGTGCTTGCCCTTCTGCCGGCTACTCGACCACGTACCTCGCGGCGCCATGACCTGCTGGCCATTGCCGGACTTGCTTCTTTCATTCTCCTCGTCCTTCCCTCATGAAGAATCTGAAGTGCGCTGTTTCTCTAGCTTTCGCCGTGATGTTCACGTGGTTCGTAACACTGCAGTTCAATGATGTTGATGCATGGGTATGGATTATTGCCTATGGTCTTGCAGCGCTTTTAAGTCTCCTGAATATGTCATCTAAGCTCCATCGGGTTGTTGGCACGATGTCTGCAGTGCTGGGGTATCCCTACGCATTCTGGGCCATTGCGTTGTACCAGCAAACAAGCGGCCGCTGGTGGGATGGCGAGGTCGAACGCGAGGTAGGGGGCTTGGCAATCACGGCCCTAGCAATGCTGATCCTGAACATTTTTTCGCGTCGCGCGTCACGTTTTTCGTAAAACTCTGCACGAGGACGCATGATGTCGTCTTCGTGTATCCTTCGCATCGTCCTGCTTGTTACCGTCGCGTGGCAGAGCCAGGTGTTTGCACAGCCGCTCCGTCAGGTGAGCGTCACTGCCGTGTTTGGAAGCCCCCTTCCCGATGACGGCCCGCACCGTATTACTGTTCGGTGGTACGATGATCCATTTCTGCCCATACCACTCTGGCAGGAGGACGTCGATGCCGATATCGTGGGTGGCCGCAGCGAACTGGTGCTTGGAGCTACGGTTCCGTTGCCTGATACCATTCTTCGTAGTAATCGGGTATTCATCGGATACTCGGTCGACGGTGAAGCAGAGCGTCGTCCGCGAATAGAGCTCTATGCCACCGGAATGTCACTTCATGCTGGGTATGCTGACATGGCCGCTCGATTAGATCCAAGGGCCACGGGACTCGTAACATCCCTCAACGAGGTATCCGGGCCTGTGACACTCGTTGGTGGCGACGGCATCACCGTTATCCGTCAGGGCACCACGCTTGTTGTCTCTCCTTCGGCGATCGGAACGGAGAAAGGCCGAATATCTGGCGATGGCACTGCAACGGAGTATCGCGTAAAGCCGAACCGTAAACTTTCTACAAATGATCGTGTCACGTTTCGCACCATATCTCCCACTACGACATTACTGACGCAGCTCATCATAGACACTGCATCAAACGAACTCGTCTTTCGAGTTTCAGCCCCATTGCTGGCAGAGGAAAGCATCGACTGGTCAATTGACCCATGATCAAATAGCCTACATGAACCGAGCGGTTCATCACTATTCATTCTTCATCACATTATTTATCGAGGTTTCTATGCGCTCTTTCATTCACAGCTTGTTGGTGTGCCTGGGGATGGTTCTCTTTTCCATCCATCTGCGAGCACAGAGCATCACCACCGGAACGTTGCAACTTCGCAACTCTCAGCCTTCCACCATCGGTCTAACGATCCCAGGTACTGGAGTTACTTCATACTCGGTTGTACTACCACCGCTGATTGGAGAGTCCGGTCAGACACTGACGATTCAGACTGTCACCGGTACTACGGCAACCCTTGGCTGGAGTAACACGAACTTCTGGGGTCTGCTTGGATCGGATATCACAGCAGGGGGCACGGCAACAGGTCAGCAGTACCTGGGCACAAAGAACGCCCAGGATCTGGTGATCGCCGCCAATGCCACCGAGGGCATCCGCATTGTCGGTCTCGCCGGTGCAAGTCAGGGTTGGATCGGAATCGGAACATCGACACCGAAGGCACCCATCGATCTGGCCAGAACAGTGCTATTGTCGAACAACGGTGCGGCAAATGAATTGCGCTTTGCTGAGCCAAGCGCGGCGGGGACGAACTACACGGCGTTCAAGGCAGACGACCAGACGGCTGACATCACCTACACCCTTCCGGCCAGCGCACCTGCCAGTAATGGAATGGTGCTTTCATCCACAACGGCAGGAGTGATGAGCTGGCGCAGTGCTATCGCCGATGTGCCGCGCGGGCTCTTTGCACCAACCGCCGGCAACCACATCCATACGATTTCAGTCGGGCAGGACATTCCGGCAGGTTCCATAC
>JBJTEQ010000197.1:0-12834 GCA_046092945.1 Kapaibacterium sp. (SeqCode) | reverse complement strand
ACGCTGATCTCGTAGGGAATCGTAAAGGTGGTGGTGAAGGATTGAACCTTGTTAGCCGGAATCTGGAACTGCTGTCCGGCAACGAGCTGACGTGGATTCATTGAGAATTCCTGAACCTGCCGGACTTCATCAGCCGAATGGAAGAAGATGTTCACAAGAGATCGGTCTGTCTGCTCCGTCTTGGAGGGGGCGTAGTGAACCTGGATCACAAGGTCGGAGTTCTTATACATCGCTGATCCGATCGTGGGTGGATAGAAGCGCGTCTGCGCACCCGGTACCCATCCAAGAAATGAGACTGCTGATTCAAACCCCGGATCACCAAAACCACTGTATCCAGGAAGCGGATCCTCGGCGTCCTTTTTGCGGGCCGTGCCGGTAGTGTCAAGGAAGTATAGCACGTGATGCACCACGGATGCATTACCCGGACGGAATTCGATGGCTTTAACACTCCGATCCTGAAGGAGCTTCGTCGGGAGTACAAAAAAGCGATACACATCCTTATAATTCGACTGAATGGTCCACGTTTCGTTCATCGTCAGCACCAGGTCGGGCGTACCAAGCTGCGAGCCCTCGGGAAACGTTGGTGGCTTTGGTGCTGAGGCAAGGTCTCCGGCCGGCGTTCCGCCATCAACCCACTTGGCTATCGTTTCAATATCGGCGTCGCTCAGCGAGCGGCTTCCTACAAAGGTGCCGTGACCTTTGGCAGGGGGCCATGGTGGCATCTCGCGTTCCTGCACAGCCCTCTTTACCGAATATGCCACATCGGAAACGTCCTCGTAGGTGACCAGAGGGAAGGGGGCGATCTCTCCACTGCGATGACACGAGGTGCAGTTCGCATAGATGATCTTGGCAACGTCGGCCGACCACGTCGGGGTTTCGGCAGCGTTGGAAACAGCCCAGCCAGATGTGAGGCAAGAGGCCAGAGCAAGAGTAAGAAGGCGCATAGAGAGATCTCCGAAAAACACAGGCGGCATAGACCGCCGCGCAATATCCGAAGTTTAATGCGCCCCCTGACTATTTGAAGACCATCACTTTGAAAGTTGCTGAAGCCGGGTTTTTATCGGCGTTATCATAGTTGTGGAGGCGAACGGTAACAACATCGTTTGCTGATACCCGGGCGGTGTAGCTGGTGTTGGCCAGCACCGCTGCATTTGGTACTCCGAGGGCAACCATATCGCCAGTTGCCGCGCCGGTGACGGTGTTGTTATGGAAGCTCGAGGTGCGCATAGGTGTATTGGGAAAGTCCAGATCAGCTGTTGCTGATGCGGCCTGGCGCTAAGAGACGGTGCCGGTGTTTGAGGCTGTAAAGATGCCCGATCCGAGCTGAGCGCCTGCGGCGGCGGCGAATGGAAGTGATGATAGAGAATCCGAGCGTGAAGTTGACGTTGGTGATACCCAACGTCACATCGATTGTCGTCGGACCATCGGTCTCAACACCAGAAACGTTCTTGAGCGGTGTTCTTGATCTGCCCGATGCCGATCATTGCCTGGCCACCTGCATGGAGGGCCACGTTCGAGTTGTTGAAGAGGTTGTAGCGTGCACCTGGTGCAATGCTGAAGCGTGTCGTGGGCCTTTCTTCATCTGCTGTGTTGTTCTTTGTTAACGTTTTGCTGCCAAATCCAAGTCCAAGGCGCAGAGCAAGATTGTCTGACACGAACGTGGAGATTCCTGCTCCACCCAGGTAGTTTCCAGCGCTAAGATCGGATAGGCCATTCAGGGTGAAGAGTAGGGCAGAAGCCCCTTGCCTATTGCGTATCATTGTCTCGTCCTGTGCCTTGGCGGTTGTGAGCAATGCAGCTCCGAGAAGCAACGAGGCGAAGAAATGCTTCATCATGTCGAGTCCTTCAAACGGTGGTGATGAATTCGAAACCCTCTGGTGATTTCGGTGTCCAAACATCCATGCATTTCATTGGTGAATCCCTACCACTTTATCGCCCCACGGCCCATATGCGTATCCTCACTGTGGTGTATCTGATCGTGATCGGCATGATGTTCTTCACGATCCAGGCAGCAGCATCGGAAGATCAGATCGTGCTCTCGGGAACCATCGTTGATTCAGCGTCCGGTGAGCCCCTTGCTGGAGCATCGATTCGTGCGGAAGGCCGACAAACAGGGACGTACACGGGAAGGCGAGGTACCTTTCGATTGCCGGTGGCAGCATCGACGAAGCACCTCATTGTGCGAAGTATCGGTTACCGTGAGCGACGCATCGAAATGCCATCATCGGCAAGCGATGTGCGCATTGCGTTGGTGCAGACAGGTGTATCGCTGCGTGGTGTGAATGTCGTAGCTGACATCACGCCGGAGGAGGTGATCCGCAGAGCAATTGAACGACGTGATGAGAATGCCCGCCGCATTCGAACCGTAGTGGCATCGATGTATTCGAAGATTCGCTTCGCTCTGGACCTCGGTGGTGTTGGACGGTCTAATCAGCAGCAGCAGGACGTTATCCTCGAGACCTTCTCAACGATCAGTGAACAACGTCAACCGACGTATCGCAAGCATGTGCGCATTGAGCAACGTCGGCAGACGGCCAACATTCCGGCACAGGAAAATACAGCGGTGTTCGACGAGTTCTTCGATTTCACGATGGATGAGTTAACCATTCTGAAGACAAAGCTTGTAACGCCCCTTGGCAAGGAAGCCCTCCGCAACTACACCTATGCGATAACGGGTAAGGCGACGCTTGGCGAGCAGACTGTGTACGAGCTGTCATTTGCACCCCAGTCACGACTCTTTCCGGGCTTCGAGGGCAAGCTCAGCATTGTTGACGGCACGTATCAGATCATTGCTGCCACGTTTGCCCCCTCCCAGGAAACGTCATTTCCGTTTTTCAAGGGGCTCACCTTTGAGCAGCGCTATGATCGCGTGCAGGATAGCATCTGGATGCCAACGTATCAGCAGACGACGGCCTCGCTGCGGATCAATGTTGTTACCGGACTCATTTCCGTGAAGGCCGATGTCTCGGCACAGACCAACGTTCGCAGCGTAACCGTGAATGCTGAGATACCTGACAGTCTCTTTGCACCAAAGAAACTTTCGACAAAAGATTCGCTCATGCTCGCTGAGGTAGCTGATGAAGCAGGGGGCACGGAGATCGACACCCCTCGTGTGCGGATCGATGTGGATTCGACGGCTGACTCGCTCCGTCCGGAATACTGGAAAGCCAATGCCTTTGCTGAGCAGTCGGAAGAAGAGGTGAAGATCTACGCAAAGCAGGACAGCATTCAGAAGGCAGGCGGACCCGATGATAGTGAGTCTAGTGGTCCGCTATCAGGTTCCATGTTCACACTCGCACGAGTTGGCAACAGCACTGTGGGTACCGACCCGTTGATCAACTACTCGTCGATTTCGAAGACCGTCTACGGAGCATCGATTACAGCAAAGTTTTCGCCGGTGCGCCTTGTCCTGGCTGGTGGTATGGGCTCGTCTGATACGCGATTTGGTCGCGTTGCGATGGATGCCACCATCTACCGGTCGAAGCGAACATCTCTCGGTGTTTCTGGTAGCGTGTACTCGTCGTTGGCAAGTGTTCAGGCAGCCAAGAACACGCAGCTGAGTTTCAGCAGCATTGACGTGACAAATCTGCTGTATTCCGAGTATCAGGACTTCTATCGTCGCGATGGTGTTGCACTTGGTGCACAGCTGCGCTCGAGGTCGATCTCGGTAACCATGGAAGGATCGTGGTCTCGTCACATCAACATGCCCCTTCTCGACTCACTGTCACGTCCGCGGGTTCTGGCCAACCCCGGCGATTATCAGGTCCTATCGCTCACAGCGCAGGGTCCACGCACGAGTGCAATTGTATCAATACTCGGCGATCGTATAGATCCCGTCTCCGCAATGGTGCATGGTGTGGTCGGACGAGAGACCGGTTCGGGACGATCCTTTTGGTCCGTTGATGCATCCGCCACTCTGCGTTTGGCGACCTACGAGACCGGTTATAATCCCATGCAGCTGGAGCTCACTTTGGCAGGGGGCCTGCAGGATGTTGCAACACCAAATCAGTATCGATTCGTGGCAATGCGGGCATACCCTGTCTTTGGATCATTGTCGGATTTGCCGACGATCAACATCAATGCCTTTGCCGGAACAGAGTTTGCGCGTGTTGGAGTGGAACACAACTTCACCGATCTCTGGTGGCGGGCTATCGGTCTGCCCGGGCTTCTCTTCGGACGTGGTGTTGATCTCATTGGAGTATTCAATGCAATCAGCACCACGAACCGCGCCGGAGTAAACGTGCCCGGTGTGAGCTTTGAAAGCACTAATGGCATTTACATGGAAGTAGGTGTCGGTCTTGCCCGCATCCCATCGTTTATCAGCGACTTTCTTACGCTCAGGGTCGATGCCCGTTGGCCCGTAGGTCCGCTTATGCATAATGGCAGCTTCGGCTGGATCCTGTCACTGTCGAGCCCCCTGCTGTAGGGCGCTATTGCGCACATTACGTAACGCATAGTGCGTAACGCATTTTGCGCAATGAGATAGAGCAGCGCTAAGGCCGTATCTTTGCGCCATGTTTGACCCACAAAAGCAACAAGTGAGTGAACTCCGCGCCCGGGTGGACCAATTGCGGAGGTTCCTTTGACATCGATCGCAAGCGCGACGAGATAGCCGAACGGGAGATGCTCTCCCAGGCACCTGACTTCTGGGATGACGCCCAGAAGGCACAGAAGATGATGCAGGAGGCCGCCACGCTCAAGGACTGGGTGCAGACCTGGGAGCAGGCGCAAGGCAGTGTTGGCGACGTAGAAGCACTGATCGAGCTGGCGGAAGAGGCCGATGACGTTTCGATGGAATCCGACATCGTGAATGAGCTGACGCGATGCCAGACCGCCGTCGATGAGCTGGAGCTTCGGAAGATCCTCTCGGGTCAGGACGATAACCGCAACGCCATTCTGACGATCAATGCCGGTGCCGGTGGAACAGAAGCGCAGGACTGGGCAGAGATGCTCATGCGCATGTACACCCGTTGGGCCGAGATGCACGGCTTCGAGGTCTACCTGGCCGAAGAGCAGGAGGGCGACACCGCCGGTATCAAGAGCTGTACCCTGGAGATCAGGGGGCGCTATGCGTATGGCTATCTGAAAGCCGAGAACGGCGTGCACCGTCTTGTGCGCATCAGCCCCTATGACTCCAATGCACGACGTCACACGTCGTTTGCGTCCGTGTTTGTGTACCCGGAAGTGGAGGACGACGTCGAGATCGTGATCAACCCTGCTGATGTCGAAATGGATACGTTCCGATCAGGGGGCAAGGGTGGACAGAACGTTAACAAGGTCGAGACCGCTGTGCGTCTGCGTCACATCCCTTCGGGTGTCGTTGTGGCATGTCAGCAGGAGCGTTCGCAGCTACTCAACCGCGAGCATGCGATGAAGATGCTGAAGTCGCGCCTGTACCAGATCCGACGCGAGGAAGAGGAAGCCGCTAAGGCCGCCATCGAAGGATCGAAGAAGAAGATCGAATGGGGCTCGCAGATCCGCAGCTACGTATTCCAGCCATACACGATGGTGAACGATCACCGCACGGAAACGAAGATCACCGATGTGCATTCGGTGATGGATGGAGATCTCGACGAGCTCATCAAGGCCTACCTCCTATTGGAAGACCAACTCAACTCGGCGGCGTAGTGGACGCTCAGATCGAACGCGTTCGTGAGATTCTCCGCGGTACCACATCGATCGCGGTACTTACGGGCGCTGGCGTGAGTGCCGAGTCGGGCATCGCCACGTTCCGCGATCCTGATGGATTGTGGGCAAAGTTCTCTCCGCGTGAGCTGGCGAGTATGGACGGCTTTCTTGCAAACCCCGAGCGTGTCCGGGAATGGTATGCGTATCGAAAGAACGTGGCGACAACTGCACAGCCGAATGCTGGACACATTGCCCTGGCCGCGCTTGAACAGCAGACAACTGGCAGCTTCAGTCTAATCACGCAGAACGTTGACCGTCTGCACCAGCGTGCCGGAAGCCGCAACGTGCTTGAGGTTCACGGTAATCTTATTGAGAATCGCTGCAACGACTGCGAAACGATCCGCACAGATGACGTTCTGATCTGCCCTGACTGTTCCGGAGCAATGCGTCCAAACGTTGTGTGGTTCGGAGAAGAACTCCCTCAGGACGTGTTCGCCGCGGCCGAGCAGGCCGCCATGACGTGTGACGTGATGATCGTTGCCGGCACAAGCGCCGAAGTGTATCCTGCAGCAGGATTACCCTACACCACAAAGCGGTACGGTGGCATTGTCGTTGAGGTGAATCCAAATCGTACAGAGCTCTCATCAGAAGCACACTATGTGCTCACCGGAACCAGTGCCCACTTTCTTCCTCACCTTGTCGGAGACGTGCAATGATCATCGGCATCGGAACAGACATTGTTGACGTACCCCGCATCCAGGCCGCTGTAGGCGAATACGGCGAGCGGTTTCTGTCGAAGATCTTTACGCCTACCGAGATCGCCTACTGCGACCACTTCGGTGATACGCGCTTTCTGCACTACGCTGCACGCTTTGCCGCAAAGGAAGCATTTTCCAAGGCCATCAAAACCGGCATGCGAGATGGTATGTCCTTCAAGCTCGTCGGCATTGTGAACGAAAAGTCCGGCGAGCCCCGTATCGAACTCTTCGGTGCCATGCTCGAGAGATGGGGCTCCTACAAGATCCTTGTTTCCCTTAGCCACACCGCCAGCGTCGGCCTTGCCGTTGTGGTGATAGAGGAGTGACCAGTGACGAGTGACCAGTGACGAGTGACCAGTGACGAGTGACCAGTGACGAGTGACCAGTGACGAGTGACGAGTGACCAGTGACGAGTGACCAGTGACGAGTGACCAGTGACGAGTGACCGCCTACCCGTAACTCCGTAATTCCGTAACTCCGTAATTGCGCGGAGCGCCTGTAATTGCGCGGAGCGCCTGTAATTCCGCGGAGCGCCTGTAATTGCGCGATGCGCCCGTAACTGCGCGATGCGCCCCGTATCTTCGCCAATGCTTCCTTCTCTCTCTCAACCGAACAAGCCCCTTACCCTCGGAATACTTGGGGGCGGACAGCTGGCAAAGATGACGGCATCCGAGGCATACCGCATGGGAATGCGGGTGGCTATCATTGAGCACGGCGAGGATTCGCCTGCCGGTGTCATGACGAAGCTGGAGTTCCCCGGTGGCTGGAAGGATTCCGAAGAGCTGGAGAAGTTTATCCAGGCGTCGGATATCATCACGTTAGAAAATGAGTTTATCGACCCTGAGATCCTTGATGCAATCGCCGAGCGACGTTTAGTGTTTCCGTCGCCTGAGACGATGCGCCTTGTGCAGGATAAGTATGTTCAGAAGGTGACGATGAAGGGGGCTGGCATTCCCACACCGGAGTTTGCCGAGATCGCCACGAAGGAAGACCTCCATGCCTTCGGACGTCAGCATGGCTACCCGTTTGTAGCCAAGACGCGCAAGTTTGGATACGATGGTTACGGCAATGCGACGATCAAGCGCGATACCGAGATCGACATGGTGTGGCGTCGGTTCATGGAAGGCGAGGACCCACGCCCGCTGATGGCCGAGTCCTTTGTGACGTTTACGAAAGAGCTCGCCGTGATGGTAGCGCGCAACAAGCGTGGCGAGGTGGTTGTGTATCCATGCGTGCAGACCATTCAGCAGGGACACATCTGTGTGACCGTTCTCGCACCGGCGCCCATTGAAGATCACCTGCAGAAGCGGGCGCAGGAGATTGCCGTTGCCTGCGTCGAGGCCATCAATGGTGTTGGCGTGTTTGGCGTAGAGATGTTCCTGACGGTGGCCGACGAGATCGTGTTCAACGAGATCGCACCACGTCCGCACAACAGCGGACACTACACCATTGAAGCCTGTCACACATCGCAGTTCGAGAACTGCATTCGAGCCGTTACTAATATGCCCCTTGGCTCAGCAGCAATGCGCGTTCCGGCGGCGTGTATGATCAACCTTCTGGGCGAGCGCACCGGTAGTGGTGTGCCGGATAGCGTGATCGAGATGCTAAGGGTCGATGACGTGGCCCTGCATCTCTACGGCAAGAGAGACGTGCGCATGGGACGCAAGATGGGTCACCTTACAGCCACAGGAAACACGGTTGACGAGGCCTTTGCACAAGCGAGTGCGGCTCTGAATCGATTCGTCTGGTAAGGGGCTTGCCGAAACGGAAAACACTAACGTGCGTTCACGCGTAGTGTGACGATGACGGCGATCATACCGATGATTACATTGCCCAGCCACATGGCGATGGCGGGCGAGAGAAGTCCGCGGTCGGCAAGCTTTTCGCCACCGATCATCGAGATCCAGTAGAGAACGTAAAAGCCCAGTGAGATCAGCGCACTGGATCCGAAGCTTCCGCCTTTGGTGAGGATACCCATCGGACAGCCAACAAGGATAAAGAGCAGGCACGCGAAGGGAATGGCGTACTTCTTGTAGATCTCAACGCTGTACTTGTTCACCACTGCCAGTTCACTGGTGCGTCGGAAGGTATCAGACTCTAACATCGACCGCGTTGACGCTACGAGTGCTCGCGCCCTGTCGATCTTTTCGGCATGCGAGATAGCCGATGTGTCTCTGTTGGTTCGCCCCTTGAAGAGGTAGCTCATGTGTGTGGCCAATGAGGTGTCGAAGCTCGATGCGGCTTGCTGCGCCTGAAACTCGGACCGTTCCACAACCTGCCGCATATCGGCGATGCTCATTTCCCGGTCGGAGCGTGATGTGCCCGTGACGTCGGACGCCTGATACATCATGTTCTCTGCCGGGAGCGTCATCTGGTATCCGGCAAAGCGGATCACGCGGTATTCGTTGCTGTTGCGCACGCCACGCTGATGGATCTCGCCATTGTGCAGCTGCACGACAAGGCGCGTGAGTGACGGAGAAAACCTGAGTCGACCCGAGTCCGCCGAAATCACGTTGCGCACATCACGAGGCGTGTGATCGTAGATCGTCAGCCCACGCATCCGACCATTCGTGTCAACGTGCCGCGCCAGCACCGTAATGCCATTAAAGTACGTGCTGAATTGTCCTTCGTCGACGGCAAACGTCGGCTTTGCTCGTTCGATGTCGCGCATCATCGCCGACAGACGGATGTTGGTTTCCGGTAGTACCGTGTCGGTGTACCAGAACACGAATCCCCACAGCACTACCCCCGCGATTGTTACCGGCAGCATCATTCGCAGAAGCCCAACGCCGCTGGCCTTCATGATCGTGACCTCATGCGAGTTGGTAAGCGCACCGAACGACATAACGGTGCTAAACAGCACACCAACCGGTACGGCCAGGACAACGATCCACGAAAGGTTCAGGACAAGAAACATGGCGATGGTCGGCAGGTCCAGCCCCTTACTCGCAAGCTGATCGACCCATCGCATGATGTACTGAAGCAGGAACAGCACCATGATGATGGCTGTCCCGAAAATGAACGGGGCTGCATGCGTCCGCAGGATGTATCGGGCCAGAAGCATTGGCCTTATCCGCGCTTACGCTCGCACTCGCGGATGAGTGCCTGGTAGTGCTCCGCGCGATCCGGTTTGCGCGACATCAGCGTTTTGAAGGCCTCGATGGCCAGATCGTAGGACTGCTGCTGCATGTAGATCTGGGCAATGGTGTCTGTGACAAGGATCGGCTGTGCATGAGGATTTGCGGCCGGGGCCGAAGAAGTGCCCTGCGCATCCATTTCGCTCTGTCGGGGCATCTTAGCGTCTATGAGACGCATGGCCAGCTCTTCGAGACTGATCGCTTTCTTTTGCGCAGGGGGCTCGGCAGTTCGCTGCGGACGTCGCACCTGATGGAAGCTCCGAAATGGCGGAGGCTCCGGCAGCGCGCCAATACCCCGGCGTCCACGAGAGCGCAGTCCTTCCACGCGAAGCGTGGTGAACTCCAGTCCGGGAATCAATCGAACGCTGCCGCTACGAATGATTCGCGTGTCATCGTCAACCGGCATTGACTCGATCATGCGGAGTACCTGGGAGGGGGCCAGCACAACCTCATCGTGAATCACGTCGAGGGCGGCTTCTGCGGAAATGATCTCCTCATCAGGAATCGGCATGTCGTCTGGCACTTTCTGCCACGATTCCGACGGTACTACTTCCTCGACGTGGATCACAACATTGTCAGCTACGGCCTCGGACTCCGCAATCTCCGGTGCTTCGACCGAGATGGTGATGTACGGGAACCGTCGCGCAATGTCGTGAACCATTACCTGGGCATCGTCGAGCCGACCAAGGGCGGCATACGACTTGGCCAGCATGACGTAGCCGCCAGCGTACAGGGGGTATGCCTCAATTCCCGCAGCAGAAAGACGTGCTGCCTCCAGAGCCTCGTGCGCAGCCAAATGCTCAGCGGCACGCAGGACAAAGTCCGGAGATGATGAGGCGTTCATCGGCACTCTGCTTCAGGCAACCAGTACGTTAGTCGCGATTGCCGAACAGGCGAAGAAGATACAGGAACAGGTTCACGAAGTTCAGATAGAGCGACAATGCACCGAGAATTGCACGCTTATGTGCGAGTCCTTCGCCGGCATACATAACAATGGCCTGCTCCTTGATCTTGTTCATCTCGAAGGCCGTAAGCCCCGTGAAGACCAAAACGCCGATGACGCTGACCGCAAACTCCAGGATGCTGCTACCGAGGAAGATGTTCACGATTGACGCGATAACAAGACCGATGAGCCCCATGAACAGGAACGAGCCCATACCGGTGAGGTCGCGCTTGGTTGTATATCCAAAGATCGCCGCACCGGCATACATCCCGGCGGCGATGAAGAACACCTGGAAGATGCTTCCAAGGTCGTACACAAGAAAGATCGCTCCGAACGAAAGGCCATTCGTCAGCGCATAGGCAATGAATGTGCCGGCCGCAGTGCTTGGCTGCATCTTGTCGATGCGGGCCGAGAGGAAGAAGACCATGGCCAGTGGAGCCAGCATCACAACCCACACAAGCGGCGTTCCGAAGATGGCGGCTTGGAGTGTTTGGCTTGATGCTACGAGGATGGCACTGGCGGTGGTGAGGAGCAATCCGCCAACCATCCACGCGTAGACGCGCTGGACGTAGGTGCGAATCGCATCGGCCGAAATGGCCTGTGAGAAGCTATTCATGACGTTTTGGGACATACAGTTTGCCTCCAGAAAAATGGGTACGGGGCTATGACGTGCGTGTGACGACAAAATTAGCAAAGTCGATAAGGGCTGTTTTGTAGACGGAGTCGGCCAAGGGGGCAAGAGCTTGCACTGCCTGACGTTGCAGATCGTCGGCCTTGGCCTGCGCTGCATCGATACCACCCGTCCGGACGGCAAAGTCAACAACCCTGCCAACGTCTTTGGTATCGGCCCGCTTGGATTTGACGATTCCCAAGATCGCCTTGGCTTCGGATTTCTCCGCCCTTTGCATAGCGTAGAGGAGGGGAAGGGTAACCTTGCCTTCACGGATATCGTTGCCAACGGGCTTGCCGAGGATAAACGTTCGAGACGTGTAGTCCAGGACGTCGTCGCGAATCTGAAACGCAAGTCCAACGAGCTCGCCGTACTGCGTCAGTGCCGCGCGGATGTCCTCGCGGTCAGTGGCACTGATTGCCCCAATGGCGCAGCAGGTTGAGATTAACGAAGCGGTTTTGTCGGAGATGATGCGGAAGTAGGTTTCTTCATCGATCGTTTTCTGGCGGCTCTTCTGGATCTGGAGCAGTTCGCCCTCGCTCATGCGGCGCACGGCATCACTCGTTACACGCAGATAATCGAATTCACCATTGTTGACGGCGATGAGTAAGCCCCGTGACAGAAAGTAATCTCCTACGAGGACGGCGACCTTATTCTTCCAGACGGCATTGATCGACGCAACTCCGCGGCGCTCGTCGGCCTGGTCCACCACGTCGTCGTGCACCAATGTGGCTGTGTGAAGGAGTTCCACCATAGCTGCACCGATAAATGATCTCGGATTGATGCCTCCACAGGCACCGGCAGCCAGGAACACCAATGCTGGTCGCACGCGTTTGCCGCGCTGACGCATGATGTAGCGTACGACCGTGTCCAGAAGCGCCGTCTGCGACCGCACCTGCGCCCGCAGATACCCGTCAAACTGGTCGATCTCCTGCTGTACAGGCTGGCTTATCGAGTTTATCGAGTGCGTGCTCATGTGGCTGGGGGTAATGGTGCGGTCTTTGGATACGCCACGCGCGCAACGAAGATGCTGATTTCGTAAAGGATCCACAGCGGAGCAGCCACCATGAGCTGCGTGACGGGATCTGGAGAAGGGGTGATCACGGCGGCAAGGATAAGGATAACAACCACCGCATGACGACGATACTTCATCATGCCAACATGGGAAACCATGCCCATGCGTGCAACCACCCACGTTACCATCGGAAGCTCAAAAATGAGTCCAGAGGCAAGGAGCATGTTGACCAGAAAGCTGAAGTAGTTGCCAACAGCGATGTTGTTCTCAATGTTCGGATTAGCAAAATCCGTTACATAACTCAGCATGCTCGGGATCAGGAAAAAATATCCGAAGGAAACTCCGATGAGAAAACATGTGCTCGTGATCACCGTGATCCGCAGGGCCCACTTGCGCTCTGTCATGTACAAACCCGGAGCCACAAACTGCCAGAGCTGGTAAAGGATCCAGGGAAAGGCAACGATAACTCCCACCAGCATGATCACCTTGAAGTACAGAAACGTCTGCCCAAATGGTTCGATATTCTGCAGACTCAGCTTAGCGTTAATGGCTGGTCGCAGAAGTACAATGTTCATCAAGTCGTCGCCGAAGTATCCAACAGCGCAGCAGGCCACGGCTACTCCAAGAAGGGCGCGGACAAGACGCGTCCGGAGCTCCCCGAGGTGATCGAGGAACCCCATCTC
>JBJTEQ010000196.1:0-2661 GCA_046092945.1 Kapaibacterium sp. (SeqCode) | reverse complement strand
AGAGAGCGCAGGGCAAATTCCACTTGCTCTTCCACCAGTGATCCCATGCGGATCAGGCGGGTGCGGAGTTTGTCGAGATCTTCTTCGAATGTTCTATTCATGGGGCTTATCCAAATCGACCAGTGATGTAGTCTTCGGTTTCCTTCTTCGATGGACTCGTGAAGAGTGTTCGCGTGCGATCGAATTCGATCAGCGATCCCATCAGGAAGAAACCAGTAAAGTCTGATACACGTCCGGCCTGCTGCATGTTGTGCGTTACAAGCACGATCGTGTAGGTGTCCTTCAGCTCCGTGATCAGCTCCTCAACCTTGCCGGTCGAGATCGGGTCGAGCGCTGAACACGGTTCGTCCATCAGCAGGATGTCCGGATTGATCGCCACGGCACGCGCAATGCAGAGCCGCTGCTGCTGACCGCCGGAGAGTCCAAGTGCTGAATTGTGCAGTCGGTCCTTGACCTCGTCCCAGAGGGCCGCCCTGCGCAGGCAGGATTCGACGATTGAATCGAGATCTGATTTTGACCGACGTTCGTTAAGGGTCAGTCCGTACGTGATGTTCTCGTAGATCGACTTCGGAAAGGGTATGGACTTTTGAAAGACCATGCCGATGCGACGGCGCAGGGTCACAACGTCCACATCCTTCGAGTACACATCAACCCCGTCAACCACCATGTGACCATTGACACGCGTACCGTCGATCAGATCGTTCATGCGGTTGATCGACCGAAGGAATGTTGACTTGCCGCACCCCGATGGACC
Organism: Kapaibacterium sp. (SeqCode); assembly: GCA_046092945.1. Lineage (GTDB taxonomy): Bacteria > Bacteroidota > Ignavibacteria > Kapaibacteriales > Kapaibacteriaceae > UBA10438. The sequence continues at coordinate 1,907 of JBJTEQ010000196.1, read as the reverse complement.
GATGAACGCCGTTACACGGCGTTCCGGAATGCCGATCGTGATGTTATGCAGCGCCTGCTTCGCCCCGTAAAAGAAGCTGAAGTCGTGCGTCTCGATCTTAAGTGGTAGGTCTTTTGCCATGGAAAGGGGCTCCTTATCGCTTCCGCAGTCGGGAGCGAATGAGAATGGCCGTAAGATTCAGAAGGAAGGTCAGTCCGAGCAGAACAAGCGTCGTGGCATACTGCAACGGCAGCGTCAGATCTACATCGGGAGACTGTGTTGAGAGCACGAAAAGGTGATATCCCAGGTGCATGAACTTTTCGGTCACCGCCGTGGGAATCGACTCGGAGCTGTAAGTAACGCCCACAAAGAGGATCGCGGCTACTTCGCCCGCACCACGTCCGACGGCTAGGATAGAGCCGGTGAGGATACCGGTGACGGCGTTCGGGATAACAACCTTGACAATTGTCTGCCAGCGTGTTGCACCGAGTGCGAGCGATGCTTCGCGAAGATCACGCGGCACGGCGCGGAGCGCCTCTTCTACGGCAACGATGACGACCGGCAGAGTGAGGACGGCAAGAGTAGCCGCAGACCACAATAGCGACCCATCACCGAACGATGATGTTCCCAGCCACGAGTCGAGTCCATTGCCCATGAACTGAATGAAGAAGCCAACACCGAAGAGTCCGAAGACAATTGATGGTACGCCTGCGAGGGTGTTGACGGCAAATCGCACGGAACGGGCAAACCAGGAGTCCTGCTTGGCAAATTCCGTCAGGTAGATCGCCGTTGCCGTGCCCACGGGCACGCCGAGAATGGTCATGAGCAGAACCAGCAGCGTTGTACCGGCAAGGGCGGGCCAGATGCCCCCTTCAGTGTTGTTGTTCCGCGGGAACTCCGTCAGAAACGTCCACGTAATGCCGCCCCCGCCATTGGACAGGAAGGATCCGACCATACCGAGGATGATGCCCAGAACCGCCACGGCAGCCGTCAGCGCGACCATCACGGCAAAGAAGCCGATCAGACGCTTGGGTAGTGGCATTGATGACGAGGACGTCTGCATCACTGACCCTGAAACTTTTTGATGAGGCGCTTCTTCACGTACAGTTCCGTAATGGCGTTAAGCCCAAAGGAAAACACAAACAGCATCACACCCATGAAGAAGAGCACGCCGTAGTGCTCCGATCCCCAGACAACCTCGCCCATCTCACTGCCGATTGTTGCCGCAACGGTGCGCGCTGGCTCGAGTGGTGAGAAGCTCGACAAGGGGGCGTTACCGGTGGCCATGATGGCGATCATGGTCTCTCCGAAGGCACGTCCGATGCCGAGGAGCACGGCGGCAAAAACACCTGGTGCGGCAGCCGGTAGCATCACGCGATACGCGGTCTGCCATTCCGTGGAGCCAAGGGCCAGTGATGCCTCGCGAAGCGTCTTCGGCACGGCACTGAGCGCATCCTCGGCGATGGAGAAGACGATCGGGATCACGGCAAGGGCAAGGCCAATGCCGCCAACGATAGCGTTGAGTCGGTAGGGGGCTCCCGTCACATCCTGAATCAACGATGCGACCGTGACAAGACAGAAAAAGCCGATCACCACTGATGGGAAGCCGGCCAACAGTTCAATGGCGGGCTTGACAATCTCGCGCACGCGACGTCGGGCAAAGAAGGCCACATACAACGCGGAGAGTATTCCAAGGGGCGCCCCGATAAGGATGGCGATGGTCGTGGTCTTGAACGTGCCGATAAGAAGCGGCTTGACGCCGAACTTCGGGACCTCACCTACGGGCTGCCAGGAATCCCCGCTGAGCTTGGCCAGCACGCTCTTCTGAGCCAAGGTATCGGAAGGTGCTGTCTCTTCGGCTACATTGTCAATGTCGGCAGGCAGGAGCCCCGTATCAGGATTGTAGATCTCGGGGTACTTCGGGTTTT
>JBJTEQ010000195.1:0-2484 GCA_046092945.1 Kapaibacterium sp. (SeqCode) | reverse complement strand
CTGATCGTGGATGTGTATGGCGATGTGATTGTTCTGCAGATGCTCGCTGCCGGAATGGACCGGCGCAAGCCGGAGATCGTGGATGCATTGCAGCGACTCTTCCCAAACCTGCGGGGGATCATCGAGAAGAATACCGCTCAGACACGGGTCAAGGAAGGACTCACTCTTCTCGATGCCGTTGTCTGGGGCGAAGTCCCCGAGACAATACAGGTGCGTGAGAACGGTCTTCTGCTTGAGCTTCACCTGCTGACGGGTCAGAAGACCGGCTACTTCTTAGATCAGAAGTTCAACCGTCGAGTTGTCGGCTCTCTTGCTCGTGGACGGTCCGTTCTGGACTGCTTCTGCAACGTCGGTGGGTTTGCCCTGAATGCGGCCCAGGGCGGCGCATCACTCTCACTTGGGGTTGATTCGTCCGAAGCGGCCGTTCGGGATGCCATGCGTCATGCTGAGCTGAACGGTCTGCAGAACTGTCAGTTTGTGAAAGCAAATGTGTTTGACCTTCTACGCGAGCATGTCGATCAGGGTCGTACCTGGGATACGGTGATCCTCGATCCACCATCATTTGCCAAGTCGCGCGGTGCGATACGCGGTGCTCTGGCCGGATACGCAGAGCTAAACCGCACGGCCATGAAGCTGCTTCAGCCAGGTGGACTGCTTGTTTCGTCGTCCTGCACACCGGTGGTCTGTGAGCACGATCTGCTGTATATTCACTACCGGGAGTCTGCACGATACCGGAAACGACTGCGTCTTGTGCACCGCGGCTCGCAAGCTCCCGACCACCCTGTTCTTCTGGCCATGCCGGAGACGCAGTACCTGAAATTCCTGGTGTTTGAAGTGATCGGCGATCCGTGATATCTTATCGCCGGAGCTATTATGCTTGAATACGAATACGACGACGAATCAGACGAACAGGATCGGAAGGACCTCGACGAAACGCTCAAGCGCTTTCGTGAATCCATCCGCAGCGGCCAGTGGCAGCAGGGGGCTCCAACTCCCGAAGCACTCGAGCCGATCGTGCAGTTCTGTTTGGAAACGAACAGGTTTGAAGACGCTCTGACCTTTGCAAAGATGTGGGTTGAGAAAGCCCCCTACGCAAGCGATGCATGGCATAAGCTTGGTATGTCCTTCGGAAGCCTGAACCGTTGGTATGAGGCCCTCGATTCGTACGATCGCTCCCTGCAGCTTGATCCCTGTGACGCCGATGTTCTGGTCAATCGAGCCATTGCTCTGGAGCAGCTTGGTCGGCTTGATGAAGCACATGAGGTTGTTGAAGAAGTTCTGCAGAACGACTCCTCGAATCTCGATGCGCTGTTCACCAAGGCATTGATCTTGCAGAAGCGAGGTCGTCACGACGAAGCAATCCGCATCTTCGGATTTCTCGCCCGTCAGGACGGCTACGAGCGTGACGCCTCCTTCGAAATGGCGATCTGCCACGAGTCGATCGAGCAGTACACCGAAGCGATCGCCGTGTACGACACCCTCATCGACATCGACGCCTATGATCAGAACGCCTGGTTCAACAAGGGTGTGATCTGCGGCAAGAAGGGGGCTTACCGGGAGTCGATCCGCTGTTATGACATGGCAACGGTGATCAACGACGACTTTGTGAACGCCTGGTTCAACATGGGCAATGCCTATGCGCATCTTGGCCGCTCCGAAGAAGCTGTCGAAGCATATCGTCAGGCACACCGGGCTGACCCGACAGATATACCTGTGATCCACAACCTTGCCTCGTCACTCGAGGAATCGGGGATGTTCCGTGAGGCAATCGAGATGTTTACCAAGGCCCTGGCCATGGACACCTCGCATGCCCAGTCGTGTTATGGACGGGGCACCTGTTACGAAGCTCTCGAACTTAACAATGAGGCCCTCGCTGATTACGAAGCCGCGCTAGCGCTTGAGCCGGAGTATGCTGACCTCTGGTATGCGAAGGCCGACGTGCTGTTTAATCTGCGGCGCATCGAGGATTCACTGGTAGCCTACCGAAAGGCGCTCGACCTGCAGCCCGACGATGCGGAATGCTGGTACGATTACGCATCAACGCATCTCGAGGCCGGCAATGTGCTCGAGGCACTCCAGGGATTTACCGAATGCACGCGTCTGCTGCCACACTGGGCCGAGGCCTACTTTGCTACCGCCAAGACCATCTGTGCAGCCGGTCAGCCGGCAATGGCCGTGCCATTTCTGGAAAAGTCATTCGAGCTTGACCCCACGAAAAGGGATGAATTTTCGTCAGATTTCCCGCTCATCGCCGGACCTCTCGGCATGGAGTACCTGATTCACGCACTTAAAGACTACGAAGGAAACAGCTGATGCCATACGATCCATTGCTTGTTCAGCCAATGCGCGAGGAACTTACCACGCTTGGTGTTGAAGAACTTCTCTCTGCCGTCGACGTTGATGCAGCCATGGCGCGTCCGGGCACAACGATGGTTGTGGTGAACTCTGTCTGCGGCTGCGCTGCCGGCGGCGCCCGCCCAGGTG
>JBJTEQ010000194.1:0-6986 GCA_046092945.1 Kapaibacterium sp. (SeqCode) | reverse complement strand
GGTTCTCATACTTGCCGATGTTATCGGCTAGAGCGTGTAGCAGAAGCTTTGCATGCTGAGGAGTCATCACTATTCGAGCATGCACGCGGGCCTTCGGAACGCCCGGTAGAATACGTGTGAAGTCGACGACAAATTCGGCCGGTGAGTGCGAAATGATCGCAAGGTTCGAGTATATGCCTTCAGCTTCCTTTTCGCCAAGCTCGATGGTCATCTGCTGTTGTTCGTTCTGTTCATTTGCCATTGAGTTTGGCTCCCTTTGATTGTGCGTCTTTCATTTTGTCCATCATCTTATTTCGAGCGTAAAGTCCCTCCATCACTCTATAGTAACTCGCGTCATTCGAGTACTTAGCTTCCAATGCTTCGAGCTCGCTGATAAGTACCTTGACCTTTGATGTATCCTTGAGCACTTCGTACGTGTTGGCCAGCTCGCCAATGACGATGTAATCGTCCTTGAACCGTGCAGATACCTTTCGCAACTGCTCAAAGTACCCGGCAGCCTTGGTGAGCAGCTTCTTGTAGGATGTATCCACAACGTGCTTTGGATTATCATCTGTGAGCTTGACCTGCTCACGCTGCTTGTCGGCCGCGAGATTCTTGGCTGCAGCAGCCCCCTCATAGAGAGCAATCTCGTTGGTGGGCTCGATGGCAAGAGCCTCCTCGCAGACCTTGATAGCATCGTCGTACTTCTCAAGGTTGCTGTACATCGACATCAGCTGCAGTCGAAGCTGAACAGACTTTGGATCCTTGGCGATCTGCTTCTGCAGGTCGGTAATGGCCGCGTCTCCCTTACCGGAGCGCGTCAGCGACTGCGCACGAAGTGCCGCGAGTTCCTGATCATCAGGCCGAGCCTTCGCGACGATGTCAGCCCACTTGAGAGCATCAGCGTAGTCTGCCCGAGCGTACTGAATGAAGGCGAGATTCTTCAGGGGGTTGATCGACAAGATGCGGGCGCGCTCCATCTCTTGCTGTGATAGCGTCGATGGCGGATCATATCGCCAGCCTTCGATCACGGCATCAGCGGAACTTTCGGTGTACGAGTAGATGAACACCTTCTTGCCGGCCAGCGTGAAAGCGTCTCCATACAATACGCCCTTGTCAATGCTATCCATCTTGGTCTTCATCGGCGTGCCCAGAACCTTGATCGCATCGCCTCGAGTACCTCCAAGGGTGATACCGGCAGACGTCAATGCATCGATGCCTGGTTGCTCGGCCTGCCAGAACTTGTTGTACACCTCAACAGCAGCGGAGGTATCCCCCATTCGTTCGAGAGTCTCGCCGAGGTTGCCGTAGACTTCTGTGTACTCCGGCTTTATGCGTGTGGCATTCTGAAAATTATCGCGTGCCTCGGCCAGGAGCTTCTGGTCGCCTTTGGCAACGACAGCGTCGTTGAACGCCTTGATTCCCTTGTTGTAGGCCACTGCCCACTGCTGAAAGAGTGTTATGCCGATGACGTTGCGTTGGTCCGGCTTGAGGTTTGGGCTAGCAAGTGCCTTCTGATAGGTAATCAGCGCGCTGTCGGACTGCTCAAGTGCGTCGTAGACGCCCCCTAACATGACGAGTGCCTCGGCATTGTCCGGGTTCTGCGTAAGCGCGCTGATGAGAGCCTGCTTGGCCTTGGAAAAATCCTTCTGCTGCATGGCGCGGCGTGCCGTGGTCATTTCGGCCGAACCGCACTGAAAGCCCTGTACCAGCACCGCAGCAGCGATGGCGGCAGCATAGAGCACAGTAACACGTTTCATCGCTGATGTCCTTCGGGGGTTATCGAGAGGTGCGAAGATACGCTTCGGACTGGTCCCGCGTTTCAGTGATGATACCGTAGATCAGCTTTTCGCCTTTCTCGCGGGCCTTCACAACCTTGGACATGAGTTCGCGGGCGTGCGTGCCCTGCGTGTCGCCCGGACGTCCGAGATAACCGTTGACCTCTCCGTAGAGTCCGGCGATGGTCTCGCGCAGCTGTTCTTCACCAGAAAGCCCCATCATGCTTGGGCGGGTATTGACGAGTGTTGCGTTAAGGGCAACGAGCGAATCACGCGTGGCGGCTGCGTCAGCCCCCTGACGCAGAGCCAGAGTATCGATGGCTGACTGCACCCGGTAGGTTGTAATGGCAAGGTCTTCGAACATCCATGTTAAGTCGCTCATCAGCGCCTTCTGCTGGTCCATATCGCTCGCCGTGAATCCGAGCGTGGTATCAGTGACGATGCGGATCTTGGTCGTGGCGATCTGGCCGCCCTTATCGAACTCGAGGACGTACGATCCTTCGTCGAGTAGCGGACCACTAAATGCACCGAAGGCACCCGAGACCTTCGAGCGCGGCGAGATCGGAGCCGGGCGTGACAACGGCAGGTCGATATAGTTCAGACCCTTTCGCGTAGATGCCGGCACTGTGCGGACGACCTTACCAGTGGTATCCTTGAGGCGGATCACGAAGTTGCCGCGCATGTGCTTTTCCTTGAGCACATACCAGATGCGCGGAGCATCAGACTTGTCTTCTCCGGAGAATTCACCGTCGCCGCCAAACCAGCGGTTACCGGGCTTACCATAGGTCCGTGGAAAGGGGCGCGGCGGAATGATGGTAAGATCGCCCGCGGCCGACGTTGCATCGAACGACCGGAGTACATCGAGGTTATCGATGATGTACATACCCCGCCCATGCGTGGCAAGTACCAGTTCCTGCTCCCGTTCCTGAACAGCAATGTCGCGCACGGCTACCATCGGCAGGCGGTTGCGGAAGTGGATCCAGGAAGTGCCGCCGTTGTTGGAGATGTAGAGTCCGTTCTCGGTTCCGAGATAGAGACTCGACGCTGCACGCGGGTCCTGCCGGACAACATGGGCATATCCCTTGACATTCGGCGTGGCAAGGGGCTTCCAGGTCGTGCCCAGGTCGGTGGTCATGAACACGTACGTCGTCATGTCACCGGTCATATGACCGTCAAAGGTCACAAAGCAGGTTGAGTCGTGATGCGCTGACGGTTCAACGGTGGAGACCCAGGTGTTCATTGGCAGACCGGGTACGTTGGCCACCACATTGCGCCATGTCGATCCACCATCCGCGGTTACCTGCAGGTTGCCGTCGTCAGTGCCGGCCCAGATGATGGACTCCTTCCGGGGCGACTCGGCGATGGTAAAGACGGTGCAGTGATTTTCGGCTGACGAGTTATCGACTGTCAGTCCCCCGCTTTCGGTCTGCGAGAGCTTCGTTGAGTCGTTTGTGGTAAGATCCGGCGAGATCCGATTCCATGTGTCACCGAGATTCGTCGAGCGGTGTACATACTGCGAGCCAACATAGACCACACCGGGCTTGGTGCCACGAATGATCGGCGAGTTCCAGTTGTAGCGAAGCTTGAGCGAGCCATCATCAGGCTTTGGAGCAACGGTCTTGGACTGACCCGTCTTGGTATTCGTTCGGACGATGTTGCCGCCTTGCGATTCCCAGAAGACGATGTCCGGGTTGCCACGATCGACCGTGACGTGGAATCCATCGCCCCCTCCCACAAGATTCCAGTCGCCATTGGCAATGCCGCCCGGCTTGCGCGAGGGTCCGTACCAGGAACTATTATCCTGCAAACCGCCATAGACCCGATACGGATCCTGATCATCAACGGTAACGTGATAGAACTGTCCGAGGGGAAGGTTGCCGAACATGCGCACCGACTTGCCGCGATCAAACGATTCATGCACTCCACCATCGGTGCCAATGAGCAGGTGATCGGAGTTTGCCGGATCCACCCATACAGCATGATGGTCGCTGTGGGCCGCATTCGCAACGGCACCAAAGGTCATACCGCCGTCATCACTGCGGTAGAGACTTACGCCGTGCTTATAGATGACGTCTTTGTTGTTCGGGTCGCAGACGATGCGTGAGAAATAAAAGGGGCGAATATCAACGGCCGATCCAACGTAGCGGCGCGTCCACGACACTCCGCCGTCGGTGCTGACGTAGAGTCCGGACTCCTTCGCCTCGACACTTGCATAGACCAGCTTAGAATCCTTTGGCGACATCGCAAGGGCAACGCGCCCGATATCGCCGGTGGGGAGCCCCTTGCTCATCTTTGTCCACGTTGTGCCGCCATCGGTGGAACGGTAGATTCCGCCTGCAGGACCACCCGATGAGAACGAATACGGTGTGCGGCGGAACGACCACAGAGAAGCCAGCATGAGCTTGGGATTCTTCGGGTCGATGACCACGTCAGTGCAACCGGTGCGTCCGTCCCCCGCCAGAACCTTTGTCCACGTCGCTCCAAAATCCGTTGTGCGGTAGAGTCCACGGTGTTCGCTGTCGGCAAACAGCGGACCCGGCGCGGCTACGAACACCGTTGCGGGATTCTTGGGATGGATCGCGATCATCGCGATGCGCTCGGTCGAATCAAGCCCAACCTTCAACCACGTCTTGCCGGCATCGGTGGTGCGGAAAAGCCCTTCCCCCACGGAGACGGAGTTGCGCGTCCATGGCTCGCCGGTACCAACCCAGACCGTGTCCGGACGTACCTGATCGATCCTGATGGCCCCGATCGACTGCGGATACTCGTCGAAGATCGGCGCAAACGATACGCCACCATTCGTGCTCTTCCACACGCCACCGCCTGCAGCGCCAACGTAGATCTTCTCCGGTGCGGTGTCGACCACTGCCATGTCGCTGACGCGTCCGCTCATCACGGCGGGCCCGATAGACCGGGCACGGATCGCCGAAAAGGCATTACTGGAAGGGGCCTGCGCTAGCGCCGAGGATGTGGTAAAGAACAGTGCAGATCCAACAAGGCACAGCGCGGCCACGAGACGTTCAGATCGTCCCATCGGTACTCTCCGTTTCATGGTGCGGGTTATCCGCGGTTACTTCTTATCGCCAGAATCTGCCGGGAAGGCAAAGCGCGCATCTGGTACGTCAACATTGGCCTTGATGGCAGAGTAGGTCATCGACATCATCGTCTGACCGTCTGCACGCATTTCCATAAGGTGCGGCATCGGCACGCCATTCACATCCTGGAAATTTGAGAAGACCATCTCGACGTCTGCTTCCTGTCCCATCATGGAGAACTTGGTGTCGAGACGCATTTCGTAGTACGTGGTTGCATCAAGGTACAGGAAGGTCTCCTTGCCGTCCTTGTCCGTGATCTTGAGCTTGTAGGCCGTTGTACCGTCGATGTCTTCTGTGCCGACGTATTCGACCTTCTTACCCTTTTCCTTCAAGTCTACAAGTTCACCGTCGAAGTCAGATTGCTCGATCATCTGCTTGCTTTCCTCGGCCGACTGCTTCTCTGGCTTTCCGCCGGCCATCGGGTTGATACCCCACGCTGTTTCGCCGTCATACGCCTGGATGATGTTCATGCCCTGGAAGGACATGTCCATACGAGCCTTGTTCTTGCGCTTGTATGTCTGCGTAAAGTTCAGCTCCATACCCTGGGCCGCTGACATCGTGCCCTCGCGAACGAGCGTGGAGATCGACTTGATCTTGGCAAGACCGCCCTTGGCTTCGATGTGCTTAGCAATGATCTCGTTGACGTCTGTACCGGCTATTGCAAGGGACGAGACGAAAGCCAACGCGAGAAGTGACGTGAGGAAACGCATGTACGGTACTCCGGTTAAGGTATGTCGGTAAGAAGAGTTGTTTGCCGTGGTTGTGATCGGACGCAATGGCTGCGCCAAGCGTTGATCGCCGAGTTTGACCGCCATGCATGGGGGAAGGTTTCACCGATGCTGAGCGTTACCGAACACGACGTCGATCGATCGCGGCAAAACTACGACGGGAACGTCAACTCTGTGCGCTCTGCAGAGCCCCTTGTCGGGTTACTTCTGCGCGATAAGGGGGCGGGCCGGTACCGGACGAACACTGACGCGCTCGTATGTATAGGTACCCCGCTCGGTGAGGTCCACCCGCAGGTACTGACCATCCTCGAGAGATGTGACAGCGTCCTTGAGGGAAGACTCGCGCTCGATGACAGTGATGGCAGAGTTGGCAACGGTATGCAGACGCATATCAGCGTCAAGAACAACCGAACCATCTGGATTGGAGGCTACCAGGGCCTCGAAAGCATCCTTTGTGAGGGCTTCGACTTCCACGGGCGAAACTGACACACCAAGAAAGCGTGCCGCTGCGCGGGAGAGATCCACTACGCGCCGGCGTATGAACGGACCACGGTCGGTGATCTCGACAAGGGCAACCTTGCCTGTTTGGACGTTGCGTACCCGAAGAAGTGTCCCGAAGGGGAGCGTCCGGTGTGCCGCGGTAAACGCGTCCATATCATAACGCTGACCACTGGCTGTTCGGCGACCATGGAAAAACCCACCGTACCAGGATGCCAGTCCGTCAGCTACGTCAGTCATCTGTACCGGTGTCGGTGCTGCCATCCCGACAACATCCGCTGCCGCGGAAACCGGAGCGCTAAACTCAGGGGCATCATGTGCCTGAACAAGGAAGCTGATAGACATGGCAATGGCCACGACAACAGCAAACACGATAAACCGTGCGATGTTCTTCTGCGAAATACTCGTCGTCATAGGGTGGTCCTCCTGAGGTGTTCCAGGATATCTCACTCGAATCAGCAGTTACCCTACACTGCCGTCGAGAACAAAAACCCACGATGGGGCTCCATGACGGATCATGGGCCGCGAAAATGTGGGCTTTCCACACCACCCCTGATGAATTCTTTATGAATTCATGTTCATAAGCCGTCAACCATCTTTACTTACAATCCTTTACAACGACTACCTCAATTCGGCGATTCTTGGCTCGGATTGCTTCCAGCTGTTCTTTGGGCATCTTTTTCGCAACGTCCGGTGCCGGCTCGACTACCTTCGGGCTGCTTGATCCACGTCCAACTGCACTGCGGATCTTGCTTTCTGAGATTCCGTTATCAATCAACCATTGCTTGATGCGCAGGGCACGCAGCTCGGAGAGTTCCTGATTGCGCTCCGGGGGGCCGTCAGCCGAGGCATGGCCTTCGATGATCACCTGCAGCTCCTCACAGGTGCCCTTCATATACATCCAGAGC
>JBJTEQ010000193.1:0-3529 GCA_046092945.1 Kapaibacterium sp. (SeqCode) | reverse complement strand
GTTGATAATGTATCGGCGCACACGATGGATGCCACCCACGCCACGTACGATGCAGTCGTAATATCTGTGGTGCCACAGGTGTCGATCGAACGGTCGCCATCCATGTTCGCGCACACCCCGTATATAAGCATTGGTTGTCATCGATTTGAACCACCCAACAATGCGCCCAAGTGTAGTATGCGGGTCGCTGTCACGAATGATGATGAGCACGTGAACATGATCCGGCATGCAGACGAAGGTGTCGCATGTCACTCGAGGAAATTTCGATTCGAGTTCACGTAACCAATGTATCACCATGTTCCCTGCATAGTTCAGATGCATCTCGCCATTGATGATCTCACCGAAGAACTTCACTCGATTCTTTGTCGCGATCGTGACGAAGTACGCGCCAGGTTGTGCGTAATCATATCCGCGCAATCGAATGTTCTTGCGGCGGCGCATTCGTGAATTGTATCCCATCCCATTCAGTGTCATGATGCGCTATGGACGTGACACGAAAAGGGGCGGATGTGGGGCGGATCATTGGCCCCCTATAATGCCAAAAGCCCTTGCATCGAGTGATACAAGGGCTTTGTTTGTAGCGGGGGCAGGACTTGAACCTACAACCTTCGGGTTATGAGCCCGACGAGCTACCAATTGCTCCACCCCGCGATAGGGATGCGAATATAAGGCATAGAGAGGGATCTGGCAAGGGGCGGGTAAAGCTTCGTATGTTGCGCGGTCCCAAGTAGCAAGAAGGAACCTCAAGGCGACAATATTTGTCTGCCTTAATTCACCCACACTTGAGCACGATCATGTCTAACGCAATCCGTCTGGCAGTCGTTACTGCGCTGTTTGTCCTTGGAGTCCAGTTGAGGGCACAAGTAGATACGAACGATACGTACAGCGTCGTCTATGGAAACCTCGTGAAGGCCACCTCCTCGGAGCTGACGGTCGAAGCTGCCGACGCGTCGGGGACGGTTGCTGAGCAGGTGTTCACGATCAACGCGTCAACGAAGATCGATGGATGCACGCTCAGTGAGGTGATTCCCGGCACGCAACTGCTGGTGTATGTTGCCGAACGTAAGGCCGGACGCAACGTGGCGAACTATGTGAAGTTCTACGGCTGTGAGCCCACGTGGCAATTCTCCGGAACAATCGTCAGTGCAGAATCAGGTAGCTTCACTCTGGAAATCCCCTATGCCGACGGCACAACCTCTATGGTGACGCTTAAGACCACCTCGGAGACGATCTTCGCCACGTGCTACGGCGTGGCAAGAGCAGCGTCTGATTTCACCAAGGGTACGGGAGCGTTGGTGAACGCCGCGGGTGCAAAGGACAACTTGCGTGCACTTTACGTATCAGCGCAGGACGACTGCGGAGAGAATCGCTTTGTCGAAGGGACGTTTGTTTCGTTCATCGATACGGTTCTCAGTGTAAAGCTCAACGATTCACCGGAGGTAGTAAAGATTGTTATCTCGGACCGCTTCGGAGTTCCATACGGCGATTCCGCCCAGTATATCTCTACCTGCACAGGTGAGTGGGTGTCCGCCTCGGATATCCGCGGTGGTGAGCCCCTTACCGTGATGTATCTATCCATACCGAGCCTCGGCAATTTCCTTCAGTACGCCCAGCTGCAGCGCGACTGCCCGATCAATGTGTCGGGTACGATAACAAAGGTTGACGGACGGACGATCACAATCACCGCAAATGGTGCGGACTTTGTGGCCACGCTAACAGATGCTTCCGGTATTCATGACTGCACCTCGCGCGAGGTTTCGGCTGCTGATCTCGTCGTTGGGACGTCGGTCGATGCTGCAATCACGCCTGAGGGCGGCAACTATAGCGTCCTCAAAATCCAGATCAAGAACGACTGTCCATACGCCTTCTATATCGGCGGTAAGGTGAGCGCCACAAGCCAAAGCTCTGTGACCATCGACGGTTTCTCATCCGAAGATGGCACAGAAGCGCCGCGCGAACTCAGCTTCGATGCAGCAAGCGTTGTTCTCGACTGCATGAATCAGCCCCTCAGCGCCGATAGACTGCAGATTGGAAGTGATGTCGTGGCGTATTACCGCACCTCCGGCAGCCAACGCTTTGCTGATCTCGTAATCGTCCAGTCACCCTGCGACATCAGCATGTTTGCCGGCATGGTGCTGAATGCTTCGGAGACATCGCTGACAGTTAGCGAGGCCGACGGAACTACCCGCCTGTACGCTATCGATGTCGCCAGCAAGCTCACAGACTGCAACGGCGAATCGATCACCATTTCCCCTGACCTGCTTGGCAAATCCGTTTCCGGCTCGGTTCTCACAAGCACAAGTCCTGCAACCGTTCAGTGGGCATCATTCAACGTTGGTTGTCCCGTGATCGTAAATGATGGTGGCATCATCACGATGGTTAGTGATTCATCACTTACCATTCAAGGGGCTTCGGGTCGCGTTGAACTGCAGAGGTCAGCATACACGGCTGTTTACGACGCAATGTATCTGCCGGCGGAATGGTCAGCACTCCGAACGGGCGACTCCGTATGCACTTGGTATGATGACGGCAGCAAGATGCTCTATCGCGTAGTCACTGGCTCAGCATGCGACGTGATAGGGGCTGATGGCACCAAGCCAATGATCGGCACGGTCACAAACTCATCAAGCAGCGAGCTGACGATCAAGAGTGACGCAGGCGAGATGAGCTTTGCCCTTACAACTAACACCAGCATGATGACGACGAGCAATGCTCCTGTGAGCATCTCGGATATCACAGTCGGTACACGCGTAAGCGTGATGAGCTCGAATTACAACCGCCGCGGTCAACCGGTGGCCTCATCGGTAATGGTTATGATGTCCCCTACTTCGGTCGATGATGAGTCGAATTCCTCGTCGTTGGTGATCTCCCCAAATCCTGCTTCGGACTTCGTCACCATCAGCAATACGCAGCCCGGAGAAATGATCACTCTGTTCGACCAGCGCGGAAACCGCGTCCTGCGGACCGATGCACCAACCTTCAACGTAGCTGCGCTTGCCCCCGGCATCTATTCGGTGGTCGTCGAGAACGGAACGGCCGTCAGATTGGTCGTCGTTCGGTAAGGGGCGCTGCGGCAAGCCATCGGTCGTCGGTCACCAGTCACTTTGGATTCCTGCTTTCGCAGGACTCGCGATCAGTACCCAGTACCCGGTACCCAGTACCCGGTACCCAGTACCCAGTACCCTCTTTCTCCCTTCCTGCCAAACGTCATAAACGGCGTGAAGGTGACTCGGTAGCATTGCGACGTGCTGGCCCACACAGTGGCCGGCACGGAGCTTTGTTCACTGACAGGGGTCACCACCATGCATACCACTGTTCGACTATTTCTGCTGGCTGCCACGCTGGGTGCCATGCACACTATTGCCCTTGCGCAGACTCAGCCTGTTGTTGCCACACGCTGGGGATTGCTACTTGGAGGTAACTTCAACATGGCCGGGATCGGATGAGCCAAGTGGGTGTCAGATCCGAACAGGCCGGGCGGACAGTTCAGCCAGGATATGTACAAGGACGGTCAGGGGGGTGGACTATA
>JBJTEQ010000192.1:0-2075 GCA_046092945.1 Kapaibacterium sp. (SeqCode) | reverse complement strand
GCAGCTCGTATTCCTTCCTAGAGGCTCTTTATGGCCGCAGGTGGAACGCCGGAGCGTGGACCGTTGGCGTATCTGCCGGACCGCAGATCGGTTGGACAACAACAAATCAAACCCGTGCAGGACTGATGGCGCGTGCATCGGCTCAAAATGTGCTATCTCCCAGTTCTACTCTCCGCCTTGAACTTACATCGGGAATGCGACCAACATCATTTGCCGATCTCTTTCGAATGAATCCCTACGTCGGCGATTCGATTGCCATCGACCACGCCTATGACCTTATCGATGCCCGTGCGCTTATCACCTGGCAGCCATCGGTATCAACCTCACTGCTGGCTACTGTTGGAGCACGGTCGACCGCGCGCGAGCGTACGTGGGAAGACGCTAACCGAGGAACATTCTTGGTCTCGTATCGTCCGGTAACGGCGCTATGGACGTCAGTCGAAGGGTCGTATTCAGTATCGCCCCGAGATGTCCTGTATGGAGAGATGCAGCTCGTGATGACGTCCACCGACTCCGGTCGGGCGCAGACTTATGTGGCCCCGATCCAGGCAACGATGGGCTACGAACGACAATGGACGGCTGATCTTCGCTCACGAATCTCGATCGCCTACATTGGTCAGCGGTGGGCAGACGTTCGGAATACGCAGACCATTGATGGATTTATCGATCTCCGCACCACGGTTACCTATTCCGTCAGCCGGACAATTGACGCCGAACTTCACGGGGAGAACCTCGTGAACAGCAGCGTCTATCTATGGAACGGGTATAAGGGCCGAGGTATCTTTGTACGTGTTGGATTTCTTTGGAAGATGTGACCTATGGACCCAAAAGATCCCGTATGGGACGATGACGACAGCTCACCTGTGAGCGATGGTTTTCATCCTCAGAGTACACCTCTCGAGGAGACTGTCCCGGCAGCTTCCGAAGAACCAGAAGCGCCGGAGCACGCTCCTGTAGCTCCGAGCCCCGTTCCACCTCCGCCCAGTGAACGCGTGCGCGTTGAACCGGTGGACAGCCTGCGACGTCCTGCAGCAGGGGGCGGACGCAGCGCAGCATCAGCGCGAGATCGTCGTGACCGAAGCTCTGCATCCATGGTGGTGATCGCATTGATGCTATTTCTCATCAGCGTCATCAGCATTGGGGTGTACTTCTTCTCGCGTCAGGCAAGAGATGAATCCGGCGCAGATGGTTCTGAGAAGGTGGAGTATCTCGACCAGAATGATCAGGACGGCACGTCGTCAGCTAATGCCGGATCTCAAGCTCCGGCATCACAAGAGCCCACGGGTAACGAAGCAGATACTACGCCACCACCACCTCCTCCTCCGGGAGCACCCGCAGCTGCGCCACTTCCACCAAAGACCACGCAGGTGGCAGCGCCGACTACATCGCCTTCACGCGATATTGCCGCTGCTGCGGTGCCACGCAGCGAGCGTCAGCCGGAGCCGGTTCCTGAGCCCGCAGTCAAGCCGGCACCTAAAGCTCCAGTTGAGCCTGTCAAACCCGCCCCTTCAAAGGACATTGCGAAGCCGCAGCAGCCAATGCAAAATTCTGCGCCGGCACCTCGAACGAATCCTCAGTTGAAGACCACCAAGGGGAATAACTCTGGTGATGCCCAGTGGGTGATACAAGTTCACTCGAGTCCATCCGTCGATGACGCCGATGAATGGCTTCAGCAGTTACAATCCCGAAACGTCGGCGATGGCCGCATCGAGCCCGTTACCCAGCAGGGTAGGGTGTGGTATCGTGTGCGCTTCGGACGCTATGCCACGCGCGAAGAGGCCGAGCAGGCAGCGCTGCAGCTGGGCTATCGTAATGCGTGGATCGATAGGGTTCGATGACCAGACGCGTTGATCAGCCCTCGGTCAATATCCGCCTCGCTTGGAGCCCGAATGTTGCCCGCGGCTTCGTGGGAGCGCTCATCATCATGGCCTTCATCCTTGGCATGATGACCTGCACACGCATTGATGTGGATCCGATCGTTCTGCCGAAAACAGCTCCCGTCACACTCCTCGTTCTTGGAAGCGGAGATGGCACAGGCGTGCGTAAAGGAAACCTAACCGCAGAGGGTGCAGCAC
>JBJTEQ010000191.1:0-22122 GCA_046092945.1 Kapaibacterium sp. (SeqCode) | reverse complement strand
GTATGTTTCCTACAACACCCGCATGGAATCGCTCGGCGATGTGGCCGTAACGATTGGTTATCTCAACTATGGCAGCTTCCAGCGGACAACATCAGTTGGTGATCGTAACGGTACGTTTGGTGCGAATGACCTTGCCGTTTCCTTTTCTGTTGCCAATGAGTTGGACACTACACTCAGTTACGGCGTCACGGCCAAGGTTCTTCACTCGACCATTCCCGACATGTCCTCTACAGCTGTGGCGGTTGATGCGGGTCTGCTGTATCGCATTCCTGCAAAGAGAACAAACATCGGACTGAGCATTTTGAATGTTGGTACGCAGCTCAGCACCTACGATGGAACGCAGGATCGACTGCCCCTTGACATGAGAATCGGCGTCAGCCATCGCCTTCGCGGCCTGCCCCTCCTTGTCAATGCCTCGCTAAACCATCTCACAGACGATGTCAGTAACGTGTTTGACCGACTGCGAAACTTTTCAGTAGGGGGCGAGTTGTACCTCGGCAAGGTAGTCCAGGCTCGTCTTTCCTACGATAACCGCTTGCGAAACACGTCCGGCGTGAACATCGCCTCGCAACTCTCTGGACTCAGCGCCGGATTGGGGCTGCGTCTGCCGAGTCTTTCGTTCGACTATGCCTACAGCGCCCTGGGCGCTTCGGCGGTGCTACACCGTGCAAGCATTGTGGTGCCTTTGCGATAAGTGTAATAGCAATGACCTATCGCGGTTTTCATTATCGCATTACTCTGCCGCTGCTCGCTGCGTGCGCGTCGTGCTGGCTGGTAACTGGTGCAAATGGTGCCGGAATTCTGAGTATGTCAGCACTGTGCCTCATCGTAGTCATCTTCACCTATCCATGGGATTCTTGGGCAGTGCGCCGCGGTGTATGGGATTTCCCGGACGATCGTCTGTTGCGCCGTATTGGAGTTCTGCCTGTCGAGGAGATTGCGTTCTTTGTTCTGCAAACGCTACAGGTGGCATGCCTGACTCTTGCTTTTCTTCGGTGGGGAACTTCCTCAGATATTTCTGTCACGCAGATCGACAGCGGGAATCTCATTGCTGCAGGTGGCGTTCTCCTCACTGCTTTTCTCGTGCACGTTCTTTCGCGGAGCGCTCGTGCACGACGTCCTGAGTTGACATATGCATGGCATCTCGGAGTATGGTTTCTTCCGCTCATTGGCGCTCAGTGGGTGTTTGCCTTTGACATTCTGGCGGCGTGCGGCACCGCTATTGCCGCTGCAACGATGATCATCGGTACTCTGCTGTCCGTAGCAGATGTCTGGGCCGTGAAACACGGGATCTGGTTCTTTGACGAACGCCAGACACTTGGCGTGAAGCTTCGGGGGATTCTCCCCCTGGAAGAGGTTGCCTTTTTCTATCTGACGAGCCTGCTTGTAGCCCAGAGCATCGTCTTGTTTATCCCCGCTTCCCTTCGGTAGAAAGAACACGTCATGGAAAGCCTCCGTCTCGATCTTGCCGGCGGTCCGTGGTATGTCTACCTCGGACTGGCGATGTTGTCCGTTGTTCTTTCAGCATATCTCTACCGAGTAACGGTACCGCCTGTTGACAATCGAATTCGGGGAGTGCTGATAGCACTTCGATCGATCGGCTTGCTTGCCCTGATCCTCGTGCTGTTTGAGCCCCTTGCCAGATTCCTCCGCAGTGAGTCCACGCAGCCGCGCATTGCCGTGGCCATTGATGGCTCGCGTTCGATGGCGATGCGTGATAGAAGTCGCAACAGGGGTAATGACGTGCGCACCGCATCGACGAAGCTTAGTTCGGCACTTGGTGATGACGCAGATGTGTACGTCTTCGATGAAACGATGCGAACCCTTACCGGCAGTGCCGATACATTGCGTCTGGGTGGGTTTCGAACAGATCTGGGCACGGCTGTGCGTGCCATCGCCAATGCAAATGAAGAAGTGGAGTATGGGGCTGTTGTTATCGTCTCGGACGGTAATCACAACACCGGTGAGCAGCCACTGTACTCCGCCGAACGCAGCGGGCTTGGAGTCTATACGCTTGGGATCGGCGACAGTGTGCCGCCAACAGACGTCCGTATGGCGGCTGTGACTGCTCCTAGTATTGGTGTGGTGAACGAGCCAGTTGCGGTGACAATGGACATCGAGCAGGCGAACGTTGATGACCGCACGGCAAGGATTGTTCTAGCCGATAACGGAACGGCTGTTGCCCGTCTGCCTCTTGAGCTCCGAAGGGGAGTCACACGTTATCAGATCACGCACCGATGGACTCCGGCATCTGATGGCCTTCATGTGATCTCGGCATCCATTGAGGGGGCTGGCGATGAGTTTACTCTGAAGAACAATGCCTCGCAGGCCACCGTCAGGGTGCGGAAGAACAAGAAACGTGTTGTGCTCTTTGCCGGTGCACCAAGTCCTGATGTGGCTTTTATTCGGTCAGCAGTGACGCAGGATCCGACGCTTGAACTCGTGACGTTTATTCATCGTGAGGGGGCATCCTTTTACGAAGGCGTGCCGAATGCAGCATCGCTCACCGATGCAACAGCAGTAATGATGGTTGGCTTCCCAACAGCAAACACATCGAAGAGCGTCATCGACGACATCGCTGCACGGTGCCGTCGTGGTGCTTCATTACTATTTGTCGCATCGCCCGCAACCGATTACCCGAAGCTTGCCGGTCTATCGGAGGTTCTACCATTTCGCGTCTCGTCGAACCGTCCAATCGAGATGTCCGTCACCACCGACGTATCAGCGGTTGCAACGGCAGATCCGTTGATGCGGCTTACGGGTGCTGAGAACGATGCTGATGTGTGGAACAACCTTCCGCCGATCTATCGCACCGAACTCTTTGCCGAGCCGTCTCCGGGAGCGATCGTGCTCTCGCGGATCAAGGTTGGTACAATGGCCATTGATGAGCCCCTTATCATCAAGCGCGATGCCGGACAGACCCGTTCGCTGGCAATCCTTGGTCACGGCATCTATCGCTGGAAGCTCCTTGGTCAGGGACCTGCCGCCTCGCGTGGATCCGCCGGCATCGACGTTCTGCAGACGTTTGCGAGTAACTCGATCAAGTGGCTCAGTGTTCGGGATGATGAGCGCCGAGTGCAGATTCGCAGTACACACGAGGCCTATGTCGTCGGTGAACAGGTGGCCTTTACGGCTTCCGTCATGGATCAGTCGTTCACACCCGTCGATAACGCCCAGGTGCAAGTGGTGATCGAAGGGGGTCAACAGCCGCGTACCATCGAACTTGCAGCCGATGGAAGCGGAAGGTACTCTGCCCGCATCGGCTCGCTTCCTCCGGGTCGGTATAGCTATAACGGTACAGCCACAAGTAAGGGGGCGACGATCGGTCGCGACCAGGGAACATTTGTTGTCAGTGACATCGGACTCGAAGAGCAAACCACAACGATGAATGCGTCACTGCTTCGAACGCTTGCGCAGCGAACAGGTGGTCGATTTGCAACGATGGACTCCATCGAAGCACTTGTTGATGCTCTGCGCAGAGATCCCCGACTACGTCCGGTTGTGAGAACATCCGAGCGGGAGCTCGCCCTTCATCATTTACCATGGATCGTTGCCATTGCCCTTTCAGCCTTTGCTGTTGAGTGGTTCCTCCGAAAGAGGAAGGGGCTGGTGTAGTGCGCCCGAGTCTGCCTGAGCACCTACGCCTGCTCTACTCAGAACGCGTTGACGAGATACGGCTTCGTCTAGAGGATTTTGCATCGGTGCCGAAGAATCAGCGCTTCTATGAGCTCTGCTTCTGCCTTATGACGCCGCAGTCGAGTGCGGTGCACGCATCGATGGTGCAGGCCGACTTAGAACAGATGGACTTTCTGTCGTTTGGTCAAGACGTTGTGGATGTTCTGCGTGCCCCGGACAGATACATTCGATTCCATCACACAAAGCATAAGCGTCTTCACCGTGCGCGTGAGCAGTGGCCGGTGATCGAATCGCTCCTCGACAATACAAGCATAAGCGAACAGGAGCGCCGTAATCGTCTACGCGATCTTGTCGATGGCTATGGTATGAAAGAGGCGAGTCATTTTCTGCGCAACATCGGTCACCGCGGTCTGGCGATCATCGATCGGCATCTTCTGACAAATCTCGTTGCATGCGGCATATACGACGAGATTCCATCGGTCTCAACAATCAAGCGCTATGAAGACGTCGAGCAGAGCTTCATGTCCTACTGTGAAGCGATCGGAATCGATATGGACGAGATCGATCTGTTGTTCTGGTGCGCTCAGACAGGGCATATACTCAAGTAGAGTTACGGAGTTACGGAGTTACGGAGTTACGGAGTTACGGAGTTACGGAGTTACGGAGTTACGGCGGTGCTGATAACTTTAGCGATGCGCAGTGGCTGCAAGGTGCACAAGACGTTCAGTAGGAAGTATGGCCTGTTCCTGCTTGCCGGTGGCCAGGATGATGTCTGTGCCGGCTAGGCGTGCTTCGATCGCGCACGCGATGCGGTTCCCACGAACTTGTGTGACACGTGCTTCAATACGTACGTGAGCTCCCACTGCAGCCATGGCTTTATGAGAAATGCTGAGCCCCGTTCCACAGGCATTCTCGTGATCTTCGAAGAATGGTTCGATCGCCCGTCTCGCTGCGACTTCCGCATGATACCCCAGCCAGAATGTAGAGTATACGGGATGGAGAATTCGATCATCCAGCCGCGCCACCATCTCTGAAGACACGGTTATCTCTACAACTCCTACTGCAGACTCGATGCCGACTTTCATGGATGCGTCTCTCTCAGTGCTACTGGGTGGCTAACTTTGCGGCCATGCGCGTTGCATTGACCACCTTGGGCTGCAAGTTAAACGCCACGGAGACGTCGGCCATCGAGCGGCGCTTTGTCGATGGTGGTCATGAGATCGTCGAGTACGGACAGCCCGCAGATCTGCTTGTGGTAAACACCTGCAGCGTTACCGAGCAGGCAGATACTGAGTGCCGCAAGATCGTGCGTAAGGGCCTACGGGGCGCACCAGATGCAAATGTGGTTGTGACCGGATGTTATGCCCAGTTGAAGCCTGACGATGTACTGAGTATCGACGGCGTAAAGGCTGTGGTCGGGACGGCATCAAAGCTTCGCATTGCCGACATGGCATTGGATATCCTCGGTGCGCCGGAAAAGATGCGCATTATGGAGCCCCTTACTCAAAGGACGCCGTTCACATCGGCCAGATCATCACGGGTGAATTCACGAACACGGGCTTTCATCAAGGTGCAGGATGGCTGTGACTACAGCTGCTCGTTCTGCACGATCCCACTCGCTCGCGGTCCGGCACGTGCCATGCCCCTTGCCGAGCTCCGCAATGAACTCATCGCTGTTGTGAATGAGGGATTTTGTGAGTGCGTTATCTCCGGTATCAATCTCGGTGAGTACGAGACGCCCGAGGGAGAGCGGCTCATTGATCTGCTGTGTATGATCGAATCCATGCAGCTTCCGATACGTGTACGACTGGGCTCGATCGAGCCGAATACACTCACGGCGGAAATTATCAGCGCTATTGCGCAGTCGCGAACGATCGTCCCGCACTTCCATGTTCCGCTGCAGAGCGGCTCAGGCCGCATTCTGCGGGCGATGCGGCGCAGATACAATCCGGCGATGTACCGATCGGTGATTGAGCGACTGCACACAGTATTGCCCGAAGCGGCAATTGGAATCGATGTGATCACAGGATTCCCCGGTGAGTCCGAAGCAGAGTTTAATGAGACTGTCGAACTTCTGCAGAGTCTGCCGTGGACATATCTCCATGTGTTTACCTATTCCGAACGTTCAAATACCGATGCTGCTGCGATGCCCGATTCGGTTGATGTGGCGGTTCGGCGCGAGCGCACTCGCCGTCTGCGTGATCTGAGCGAGAAGCGGACACAGGAGTTTCATCGGTCTCAGCTCGGCACTGTGCGAACGTTTCTTCCAGAGGGATACGATTCCGCTGCGAACACATGGACCGGCTGGACGGAGAATCATGTGGCCGTGCGGCTTGCTGGCGAAGCGAATATGCCGAAGCATCCCATGCGGGTTCTACTTATCAGCGAACACTCTGGCGTTGTCGATGCTCAGCTGATCGACGATGTCTCATTACAGCAACTTCTTACAGCTTCACAGACAGGCACAGCATGAAGGTCTTTATCGCCATCGACATGGAAGGGGCCACCGGAGTGGTCCATAACGATCAGCTCATGCCCGAGGGACGCGGCTATGCTGCTGCCCAGCGATTACTCACAGGTGATGTGAACGCCGTGATCAATGGCATTCTGAGTGTCGAACCAACTGCTGATATTGTTGTGGGCGATGGCCATGGGATCATGCGCAACATCCTTCTCGAGCAGCTTCATCCGTCGGCACGCCTTGTTGTTGGCTCAGCAAAGCCGGCAAATAAGCCCCTTTGCCAGCTCGAGGGCGTGCAGTTTGGTGCCGATGTTGGCATGTGCATTGGGTATCACACCATGGCTGGCACACCCGGTGGGCTTCTCGCTCATACTTACGTTGGCTCTCTTATCCGTGAGCTGCGTCTGAACGGACGTCCGGCAGGTGAGGTCGAGGTCAACGCAGCGGTCTTCGGCAGTTTTGGAGTACCCTTGGCAATGGTCAGCGGTAACAGTGAGCTGGAGCAGGAGATCCGTGCATGGAACAGCGCGTCGGTGTTTATTTCCACAAAGCAGACGCTTGGTCCGACAGCTGCCATCTGCATGGCTCCTTCCGCTACACAGTCGCTGCTTGAGAAGGGGGCTGCCAAAGCAATCAGCGACCAATCGACGTGGTATGGTGCCCAGGGTGGCGCTGCGCGCATCGAGGTCGACACATATCGTCGTGAACAATGTCAGCGAGCTGTGCTATGTGATGGAATTCAGCAGGTGGGGGAGATGACGTTCGCTGCTGAAGCGCAAACCGCTGCTGACGCTTTCCGGTTGTTCTGGCGCGCCTGCACCATGGCCATGGATGAGCCGGCCGCCTGGCTGAGCTAATCTTGGGAAAGGGGCTGATCTGGATAGCCAACGCCTACAAGGCAGAGTCCATGAGCTGGCGCAAGAGACGGCGCAACGAGCCTCTGTGCAGAGTCATGGAGCGTTGTAAGCTCATCAATGCTGAGGCGTTTTCGCGCTACGGACATGCTGGCGCCGATGATCGCTCTGCACATTCCATACACGAAGCGGTCTGCCCGTAGGCGGACCTCCAAAACATCTCCATTGACACTGGTTTGGCAGATCTGTAGATCGCAGATATAGCTCGTGGTACTTGGGTTGGACTTTGAGAAGGCCGTGAAGTTGTGTTGCCCGCGCATGCTTGCAAGAGCTTCGGCAAAGAGGTCTCTATCGTATGGCAGGTCTGTGTGCCACGACGTCCGTCGGTTGAACACACGTGGTACAAGGGCGATCGAGTAGACGTATTCACGCCAGATCGCATCGAACCGTGCATGAAAACTGTCATGCACCTGCTCAACGCCAAGGATGCGAATGTCCTTCGGTAGCCGAGTGTTGATGGCTACGGGTGCCTTCTCAATCGGGATCTCATGTGCGCCATCGGGTAGCTCTACGTGAGCGCATTGTCCGCTTGCATGCACCCCGGCGTCGGTTCTGCCAGCCCCATGAATGATGCAGGGTACTCCGTAAGCAACTGACAGTGCTTCCTCCACACGCTGCTGCACCGAAACACCGTTGCTCTGGCGTTGCCAGCCTACATAGTCGGTTCCGTCGTATTCAATCAGCAGGCGAAGGCGTGACATCAGGCAAATGTATGCACCTGACCCACTTCAAGCGTATCTCTTCCACCGGCGTAGGAGAGATGTCCGTGATAGCCACCGATGACCTTCGTCAGCACATGAACGTCGCTGACCATGATGCTTCTCCATGATCCAATGCCATGCAGTGTTCCGCGCAGAACCAGTGCCGATGAGCGAAGCTCCTGGCGGAAGCGTTCGCGCACCTGCGGTGGTACGACGCACTGCAGAAAGCCACTCTCATCTTCGAGCGTCACAAACAGCATGCCGTTGGCCGTTGGTGGTGCCTGACGTAGGATCACAATGCCGGCTGTGGTAACCGTGAGTTTGGCATCCGGAGAAAGCCGGCGCAGCGTTTCGATCGGCCGTATCTCCATGGACATCATCGAGCGCCGGTAGAGCGTCATGGGGTGGACACGGGCAGCCCCCTGCATGATATAGTCGTAGGCAAGTCGCTCCTGCGCGCGCAGCTCAGGAAGCATCGGTACATCTTGGTCACTTACCATCGGCACGCTAAACAGCGGCTCATCGGCGGCCTTGCTCTGCCGCTGCCGCACCACGCCAACGATCCATGCAGCGCGCCGTGCATCAGGCTCAAGGTTGTGCATAGCCCCGGCCATGGCAATGACCTCGAGCGTATCACGGGGCACTTCGGGCAGGTGCATAACGACATCTTCCACGCTAGTGAAAGGGGCTCTGGAGCGTTCCCAGATGATCTGTCGCGCAATGTCTTCGCTGACGCTACGCATGGCGGTAAGGGGCTTACGGATGGCCATGCGTCCGTGTTGATCGACCTCGAGGTCATAGCGCATTCCGGAATGCATGATGTGGCATGGCAGGATCTGCACGCCCCAGCGGCGTGACTCTTCTTCGAGCGTCATGAGATTGTACATCCCAGGACGATGCTGCATGAACGCTGCCATGTAGGCTGCCGTGTGATGCGTCTTGAGCCATGCGCTCTGGTAGACGATCTTGGCAAAGGCCGCCGCATGGGAGCGGCAGAATCCGTAGCCCACAAAGTGCGAGACGATCTCATAGACGTGCTCTGCACACTCACGGCTGACGCCACGCCGGCACGCCCCCTGCACAAAGCGCTCGCGCATAGAGGCCATCAGATGCCGGTCGCGGTTTTTCGATACCAGAGACCGAAAGTCATCTGCCTCCTCAAGGGTCATCCCGGCAAATCGGTGAGCGATCTCCAGCACCTGCTCCTGAAACAGCACAATTCCCAGGGTGTCGGCCAGGATGGGCTCAAGGTCCGGATGGGGGAACGTCACCGGTTCCTTGCCACGACGTCGGGCGATATACGGATGTACCATGCCCCCTTGCAGAGGTCCCGGCCGGAAGAGGGCGACCTCTGTTACCAGGTCCGAAAAACGCTCTGGCTGGTGCTTGGCCAGCAGGTGGATCTGCCCCTGGGATTCGATCTGGAAGATGCCCAGTGTGCGTCCGCTGCGGATCGTCTCAAACGTCTTGGCGTCGTCCAGTGGCAGATCGTCGATCTCGGGCATGCTTCCGGTGTGACGTGCAACGAGCTCGCAGCATTCGCTGATACAGGCCAGCATCCGCAGGCCGAGTACATCGAACTTCACAAGTCCGAGAGCCTCCACATCGTCCTTATCAAACTGCACAACAGCCACACCATTAGCCGATCTCTGCACCGGCGTGAGCATTTCAAGGGGCTTACTGGAAAGTACCATCCCACCCGAGTGCTGACCGAGATGACGCGGATGGTCGATCAGCAGCTGCACGCTCTTGAGGAGAATGTCCAGCATCGGTACCTCGCCGACAACAGCAGCGAGCTCTGTTCGATAGATCTCAACATCGTTGTTGGTGTATCCGGGCACGGCCTTCGATAGTGCCCGCACGGTTTCTTTGGGCCAGCCCAGTGCCTTTGCGGCATCGCGGATAGCCATGCGCAGGCGGTAGGTGATGATCGTGGCCGTCATCGCCGTCTGCTCAAGACCAAATCGCTCTTCCATCCAGGCAATGACCTCGCCGCGTCGCTCGCTGTCGAAGTCTACATCGATATCTGGCGTGCCTTTGCGTCCACGATGCAGAAAGCGTTCAAAGAGCAGATGGTGTTCTACCGGGCAGACCCCGGTGATACCCAGAACATAGGCAACCACGGAGTTAGCTGCCGAGCCCCTTCCGCTGCAGCGGATGCCACGTGAGCGGGCATGCTCGGTGACCTCATGTACCACCAGGAAAAAGTCCGACAGGTGCAGTTCGGCGATGACCTGCAGTTCATGCTCCAGCAGCTCCCGTGCGCGCTGCTGCGTTGTAGCTGATGCTCGGGCATAGCGCTGATCAAAGGCATCATGGCTCATCTGCCGCAGAACGTCATCCGAGGTGCGTCCGTCAGGGACTCGTGCGCCAGGGGGCGTAATGTGTTCCGGCAGCAGATCGAAATCGCACAGGCGAATAATCTCGTCCACTGCATCGAATGCTTCCGGGAAGGGGACGATCGAGCGCAGGTCCTGCTCGCTGCGCAGGCAGTTACGGTCGTGCACCGGACGCAGAGGATGGGGCTGATGGATCGTGATGCCCTCACGAATGCAGATCATCAGGTCATGCACGGCATAGGCATCCCGTCCGGCATATCGCACGTCTTGTGCCAGCACGATCCTCAGCCCCATGCGACGTGCACGCTCAACCATTGCCCGCATGCGCCTTACTGCCCATGGACGTCCGTCGTGGCTGATCCCGGCATATACGCACAGATCGGTGCGGACACCAAGCATCCGCAGGACTTCTTCAACATCCTCAGCTTGTGCGCTCAGCGTATGCACAATGATGATGCATCGATCGGCTACGAGATCATCGAATGATCCTCCCGGAGCCAGTTGCTCATTACTCAATTCATGGTGCTCATGAAGCCACGTGCTCAGGCGGCAGATCGCGCGATAACCGTCGGCATTGCGCGCCAGTATGGTAAGATCAACCCTGCTCGTTGTATCACCGAGGAGCAAGCCGCAGTCGATCCCGATGAGCCCCTTAAGACCAAGTCGCCGACACGCCCGCTGGTGCCGCACGGCGGCATAGACGCCATGGAGATCGGTGATTGCCAATGCGGTATGTCCGCATGCCTGTGCTGACTCTGCTAGCACTTCTGGTGATGAGCCACCATCGAGGAAGGAGAAATGCGAGCGTGTATGAAGAGAGCCAAACATGGGGCTGCTAATCAAACATGCGCGAGAGCATCCACCCGCTGAGATTGCTGTGAAAGATCTCCATCACGCCGCTGGTTGTTACAAGCAGCAGATAGCTGCGCTGCTCATCGCTGCCCCACCATGGACCTCTGGATGACCAGGTGTCGAGGACCTGTTCGACGTCATACGTGCCCCCTCGCCAGCAGATGATACTGGGCTGGTTGCGGTTGAGTCCAACATCGATCGGTTCCATCATCAGCTTCATTGCCGCTCACCATCATCTGCCGGCAGCACTGGTCCAAGCGCAACAATGCGTGAATACCGCTCAGGAAGGATCGACCAGGGGTCGATGATCTCGATCCGCTTGATCACACTCGCATAGCGGGGCCTGAGCAGTTCCAGCATTTCTGTGCGGCTGTTGCGTGCAGCAAAGAGTGCCATCTGCTCTCCCTCGGGATTGCGAAGTGAGGCCAAGCGCAAGCGTAGGCCGCGCCAGCGGTGACGTGCGGCAAGCAGACGCCGACACAACGCATGCACGTGCGTCAGAAGCGTCCGAAGCTGGGTCGTGCCCTGACGCAGAATGCGTGATTGTGCGCACACGACCTTGTCGGCAGCATTCATGATCCCCACCTCAATGCGCCATGTCTGCCGTCCCTCAAGAAGCTCAATCGCAACTGCAGCAGCCTTCTGCGCTGCGGCAAGGATCGGTCCGGGCTCGCGCTCATCTTCCTCGAAACGCTCGCTGCAGAGCACTTCCGCTGGTGGTACATACATCGGTAGGGGGCCTGCATCAGCCTCATGCAGGAACCGGTACAGCGCAGCGGCCCGGTATCCGAACTGTAGCCGTAGATGACGCTCTTCAAGGCGTCGCAGAGCGGCGATCGTATCAAGACCAAACAGGCGCAGTCGGTCGGTATCCTCCGGCATCAGTCCTAGCTCGTCGAGGTGCGTCAGCACATCCACCTTGACCTCACCGGCATGCTCATGCGCGTCGATACGTCCAGGATATGACCCGATCGCACGTAGCAGGGCATCGTTGCGTGTGGGAGCCATGGCCGCACGCAGCCCCTTGCGTTGCACCAGAGCATGTAGTCCCGCCAGATCGTCGAGCCCACAGAAAATGCGTCCACGCAAGGGAACGCTGATCAGCGGTGTGCAGCAGTGGACGGACTCGATAACGGCATCGAGTGAAGGGTCCGAAAGTTCAGAAGCAAGAAGACAGACAAGCATGAGCAATTATACAAAACGTATAACAGCTATCCAATCTGTTGATGCCGTCGATCGCTTAGAGCTGCTTGATGCAGTTGCGAACCACGCCAACGATGCTGAAATCCATCTCAGCACTGATCGCAATGTCCTTATACCGGCGGTTCTCGGCGCGAAGCAGGGGGCGACCTTCTACCGTGAGATAGCGCTTAACGGTGAGTTCGCCGTAGACCTTGGCGATAACGATCTGACCTGAACGGGGCTGCATGGCACAGTCAACGATCAGCGTATCACCGTCACTGATTCCGGCATCGGTCATCGAATCGCCGACTACACGAATGAAGTACGTACTCTCAGGGTTTTCCAGGAGCATGTCGGCAAGGTCGATCTCCCGTTCGATTGTATCATCGGATGCCGTTGGTAGCCCGGCACTGACGCCGATGGCAAGCATCGGGATTCGTGGGCCACGGTCGGACTTTTTCCGGAGCACCGGAGCCACAACCTGGGGCGCATGGTGCTTGAGTTCTTCGATCAGTTCACGGATCTGAGACACATGTTCCTCCAGGCGTTGCATGATGCTGCGCTTATCCTGTTCGGTGTCGGACGTAAGCTCGCGCATGATGATTGGCGAGCCGCTCCCAGTTAGGAGCCAGCCCGACGAGATGCCGTGATTCTTCTCCAGCATGGCAAGCACGTTCTGGGGAACTGCTGTACGCCCGGATTCCCAGGAGTAGACGGTCGGCACGCGGACGACCATGATTTTGGCGTATTCTTGAACGCTGAGTTTGAGGATCGACTCGCGAATCTGACGATGCCGAACTCCCAGCTGTGCTCTTGTAGACATGACCACTTCCCATGATGTGAATGGGGATAACTTACAGAATGTCAATGAATTATACAATGCCGGATCTTGACCTGATGCATTTTGCTCCGGGCGAAAACTCGTTTCCCGAGAGTGCACTGCTGGACACGCTCACACGTACGCTTCAGTGGAGAAGTGAAACGATCACCATGTTCGGGCGGACTATGCTGCAACCGCGGCTGATCGCATTTTATGCCGATGCCGGCCTGAGTTACCGGTATTCACGTCGAACCTTTACGGGGCTACCCTGGACGCCACTGCTGGGTAGTCTTCGCCTGCTGGCTGAACAGACCGCACAGAGCCCCCTGAATAGTGTACTGGCGAATCTGTACCGAGATCAGAACGATAGTATGGGGATGCACGCTGACGATGAGCCGGAGTTAGGTGCAAACCCGGTGATCGTGTCCATGAGTTTCGGTGCAACACGTCGGTTTGTCATGAAGCACCGCACACGGAAGGATCTTCCACCACTGGAAATCCCGCTAGATGATTCAAGCATTCTTGTGATGCGCGGCGCAACCCAGCATCACTGGGTACATGGGATAAAAAAAGAAACGCGGCCTAAGGGGCCGCGCGTAAACCTTACATTTCGAAGGATCGTTGAGCCGCTTAGCGGCAGGCATCAAGAAGAGAATCCAGCTGCGATGCAGTAGCATTCTCGTAGAACTTTTCGTTGATGGCGATCATCGGTGCACCGCCGCAGGCACCCATGCACTCGACTTCTTCAAGCGAGAATGTTCCATCAGCGGTGGCCTGGTTGTGGCCGATGCCGAGTCGCTGCTTTGCGTGAGCATAGAGCTGCTCGCCACCACGAAGCATGCAGGAGACATTTGTGCAGACCTGCACGTGATGACGTCCCATCGGCTTCTTGAAGTACATCGTGTAGAACGAAGCAACACCGAGAACATGGGCGTAGGGCAGATCCATGACGCTGGCAACGTGTTTCATGACGTCTTCCGATAACCAGCCCCATTTCTTCTGCGCCATCCACAGGACGGGCATGATAGCAGCCTTCGGCTCCGGATACTTTGCCTTCAGTGAAGTGATTGAGGCAAGTTCTTCTTGGGTGAATGTCGTACTCATGCGGCGAAAATACAGATTTTGTTCATCGAAGTCGCTTGACAAACAACTTTGCGCCAAGCCAGATGCGAAGGGCGGTCATTACCTTGTGAGAGGTGCTCACGCGGACTCGGTCAGCAAAGATGCGAAAGTCCGACAACTCGATCTTTTCAAGCAGGCGGTAGTAGATGGCGTCCATGATCTGCGCTGCTACCATGGTCATGCGCTCATCAGGCCGAAGCAGTGCACGTGCCTGGTGATAGAACTCCCGAGCGCGTTTAGCCTGAAACTCCATCAGGTTAATGAACCGCTCGTCGTAGACCTCGTTATGAAGATCCTCCTCCGTGTAGCGAAATCGGACTAGGTCCTCTTTGGGAAGGTAGATATACCCGCGGTCTTTGTCGGTCTTTACATCACGGAGAATATTCGTCAGCTGAAGTGCATAGCCGAGGTTAATGGCGTATTGCCGAGTTGCTTCGTGACGATATCCGAAGATCTCGATCGAGATTAGACCAACGATCGAGGCAACAGAGTAGCAGTATCGTTTGAGATCGTCAAAGGTCTCGTACCGATGCTGCGTAAGATCGCGTTCACAGCCATCGATTACCGTCAGCATATACTGCTTCGGGAGATTGTAACGATGGATCACATTGCGCAGGGGATCGACCGATGACGAGACGTCCGGAGAAGATGAATAGATCGCTTCAATCTGGGACCGCCACCACGACAGTCGTGTGCGTTTTTCATCGATGATGTTTTGGTCCGACGATGGGTTCTCGTCGACGATATCGTCGATACGGCGCGCAAAGGCGTAGACTGTCTTTATGGCCTCTCGCTCTTCTTTTGGCAGGAACCCAAAAGAATAATGGAACGAGGTGCTGCCGCTGGTGGAAAAGGCCAGGGCATCCTCGGAGTCCGAGAAGACGTGCTTCGACATGTGGCGAAGTTACGAGTTCGCTTCGTGATAGAGTTACACCGCGTGCCTTGGTAGAGGCTTGCGTATCATCACGTCTATGAGACGTCGCAGCAGGTGGATCGCTACTCGAGCGGAAAGCGTCGGACGAATGTGAACGTCAGCACGACGAGCACAAAGGTCGAGCATGGTCAAGCCCCCTGCGATCGTCAATCGAATCTCCCAGCGTAGACGCCAAGACGTAAGAGACTCTGCAACGCGTCGACCACGGTCGTAGAGTTCCATGGTACGAGTGATGATCTCGTCATGGGGAAACGGCAGATACGTGCGCCCGCGTTGCAGATCAATGCTGACGTCCTGTAGAAAGTTCGTGATCTGCAGTGCTGTACAGACGTCATTACTGAAGCAGATTGATTCATCGCTCGGGATAGCGGGCGCATTATCGAGTCGCAGTAGAAGTTCGCCAACGGGATTTGCCGAACAATGACAATAGGCGAGAAGATCGTCCCAGGAGGTGTAGTTCACAGTTCCCACGTCTGATGTAAATGCGCTCAGCAGTCGATCAAAGGGATCATAGGGAAGGCGAAACGTAGCTATGGTGTCGGTCAGCGCGACATCAACCGCATCGGTCTTAGCGGGCTCTCGTAATCTGCGGCCCAAATCATGGAGGACGCCGAGACGCACCTCGACCGTGACATCACCCTCGTCGGCAGCATCATCTGCCCGTCTTGCAAAAGCATAGATGGCGGCAATATGGTTGCGTAAAGCAGACGGAACAAACACCGATGCAACGGGGAAGTTCTCGTAATGACTACGGGCAATTTTCTGGCAGGATTTGTAGGCGTCGGCGAGAATCATGTCCAGCTTATAACTGAAAAAAATCGACCCCACATCGAGGGCGATATGGGGTCGAAGGTCTGTGCCTATCTAGTTACCGCGTCAGCTTTGCGAGGCAAAGCGCTTGTCTTCGATCTGAGCGTTCTCACGCACCTTCTGGAACCACATGCCGAAGGCGTTCGAGCGCAGCTTCGACGATGACCCCTGAAGCGACGGAGTCGGGTCCTTCATGAATGACGCAACGTCAGCGTCGGTGCGATTGATGACCTTGATCACGAACCATCCACGTTCTCCCTTGATGGCGCCGCTTACCTGACCAACCGGGAGTGAGAATGCCTTTGCTGTGACGGCGTACTCGCCACCAAAGCCCGTCAGCATGCCGTTATTACGAACGCCAACTTGCGTCTGATAGGGGATGGTTGAGTCCGAACCACGTGCTGACGACAGACCGGATGCTGCAGCCACCGAAGCGACCTGTTTGGCCTGGGCTTCGAGCTTCGCAAGCTTGGCCTGTTCTGTCAGAGTGCGGAGGATACGCTCGCGGACATCCTTAAGGGGCTTAACACCGGCTTCACGGGTGTCGGAAATCTGAGCAACGACTGTACCGTAGTACTTCACGTCCCGACGCACAGCCGTTCCGACTTCGTTTTCGAAAGCCCACGCCGTTAGTTCGCGTGACTGCAGGATCGGTGTCTCGCGGCCAAAGAGAGGGGACTGTTGTACGGCGGCATAGAACTTGTCCTTGTACTTCGCTGCCACAGCCTCGATCTGCTCGCCGTTGGTAACGGCATCA
This sequence comes from Kapaibacterium sp. (SeqCode), assembly GCA_046092945.1. Lineage (GTDB taxonomy): Bacteria > Bacteroidota > Ignavibacteria > Kapaibacteriales > Kapaibacteriaceae > UBA10438. The sequence continues at coordinate 5,594 of JBJTEQ010000191.1, read as the reverse complement.
AGAGCCTGCTGAGCGGCAGCAGCGATCGCCCGCTTGGTTGCCGACGAAATCGACGTCTTGAGCGTGATCGTTGAATACTTGTATTCGATCGAGGTCTTATCGACGACCTTAATGATGTGGTAACCGAACTGTGTCTCGACCGGTCCAACGATGGCTCCAACTGATGCGCCAAACACGGCACTGTCGAAAGCGGGCACCATGCGCCCCTTACCAAAGTAATTCAGATCGCCACCCTGTTGTGCAGAGCCAGGATCTTTCGAATACTTGCGAGCCAATTCGGCAAAGTCTTCGCCCTTTTTCACTCGAGCCATGATCGACTGAGCTTCAGCTTTTGCTGAGTCCTTTGACATACCTTCGGTAGAAATCAGGATGTGCGATGCACGAGCCACAGGGTTAACGCCTTCACGGCGCTCATCAAGGCGATAATAGGAGATGCTGCCTGGGCCGTTAAGCGGACCGAAAACTTCACGCGGTGCCAGCGAACCCAGAGCCGTTGCAACGTTAGGATCGAGATCACTCACCGGCGTGAATTCAGACTCTGTGCCACGCAAAGCGCTCATCTGGGCAGCAAACACGGAGTCGCGTCCAGCCGGAGTAGCAGCGGCTGAGAGTGCCTCGGAAAGCTTCATCGACTTCTTCTGCGCATTGATCGTATCGTCCTTGGACGGCATCATCGGGAAGATGATGTACTTGATCTCGCGGGCCGGACGCTGCGTGTAGTATTCCTTGTTCTTGTCGTAGTACGCTTGGATGTCAGCATCGCTTACCTTGACATCGTTGTCCGCCACACGGTTTGTGCTGAGAGCTACGTACTCAATGTCTGCGGTTGAATTCTCGCGCACGAAATCTACCTTGGCCGCCGACAGTGACGGGGTGCTTAGAACAGACCCAACAGTTGATGCGATGGCCTGTTGAAGGAGCTGCGAACGCAGGTAATCTTCTGTTTGAAGGAGGATGTTCTTCCATCGCTCCAGTGTGAGTCCGTTGCGCTCAAGAAGTTCCTTGACCGATTCCGGCTGGGTAACGAGAGTCCATTGCATTTGTGGATCGAAACGGCCGAGGCTGTCCTTACCGAATTGGAACTGATTTGGCGGATTCGTGATAAGGATATCGATGATCTGCTGCGGCGTAACAACGATGCCCATCTTCGCTGCTTCCTGACGACGCAGTACTTCGCTGACCATGTCGTCAAACACCTGTTGGCGGATGATCTCGTCATCGACTTCCTGGTTGGGATTCTGCTGACGTTGTGCGTCGATGAGATCCTTCACACGAGCCTCAAAGTCGGCCATGGTAATGACCTCGCCGTTGACTACTGCAACGGACATGCTCTCGGCGGATGGACGGTTGTTGCGCAAGCTGGAACAGCTTGAGTCCTGAACAACCATGAACACAATGAACAATGTTGCAATGACTGCCAGGAAATACGGGCTGATCTGGCGAATTCGTGTTATCGCACCCATAGTGGGTACTCCTCCGTCGAATGAATGACAAAATGACCTGCCTGAACGCCGTGGACCCAGCGGGACTACTACTCCAGACAAGCGGCAAATATACGGCCGTGTGCTCTATCGAAGGTCCGATACGCCGTAAGTTTGTGATCAAGAGGGTCAATTTTCCTGCTTGTTTACGAGTGTAGTTATCCCCATGAACCACGAATCGTTGCGCATTGGACCGTATGATGTCCATCTCTTGGAAACGTGCCGATTTGGCCTCGATGGAGGCGCAATGTTCGGTGTGGTTCCGAAAGCACTCTGGGAGCGAGCCTACAATCCTGCCGATACGAGAAACCGTATCCCAATGGCAGCAAAGGTCCTCCTGCTCGTATCAGAAGAACGGACGATCTTGGTGGACACGGGAAACTGTCCCTGGATGTCGGAGAAGCTGCGGGACATCTACGACATCCGATTTGATCAATTCTCTCTTGAGGATTCCCTCCGTACGTACGGTCTTATGACATCAGATGTTACCGACGTCCTGCTTACCCATCTCCACTTCGATCATGTCGGTGGAGCAACATTGGAAGATGGTGACCCACGATTTCCGAATGCTCGTTACTACGTGCAAGGCAGTCAGCTCGAATGGGCACGTAAGCCGACGGAGAAGGATAGGGCATCGTTCACGGGGGAGATGTATGAGCCCCTTGTCAATTCGGGAGTAGTAGAGCTTCTTGACGGCGAGGGAGAAGTTCTTCCGGGAGTTTACGTCTCGCCGGTACATGGCCATACCCAAGCAATGCAGACTGTTCGCGTAAGCGATGGTCATTCAACTCTGTTCTTTCCTGCCGACCTGATGCCTACGGCGGCGCACATCAGTATCCCATATGGAATGGCATATGACAATCATCCACTAAGGACGATCGAAGAAAAGAGGAATGTGCTTCCCAGGATCGTTGAAGAAGAGTGGATCGTCGTCTTCGAACATGATGCCTTGCGCGATGCCGCGCGCATTACGATGACGGAGAAGGGACCCGCTGTGTCCGAGGAGTTTCGACTATGTCGCTAGACTCATATCGGCGGGTCATCATGAATGAAATGGAGTATGTGCAGGTATGTCGAAGTATCGATGTTGCTGAGCGACGCGGATTTCGAGTCGAGTTTGATATTGAGCATGACATTGCCTTGTTCAGGGTTGACGGCAAGGTGTTTGGAGTGACAAACATCTGTCCGCACAAACGCGAAGCGCTCATCTACGACGGGTTTGTTGACAGCGGTACAGTGACCTGTCCGGCTCATGCGTGGCGATTTGACATCTGCACCGGACGTAACGTCTCTGGTGGCGGAGGTTTGCGCACGTATTCCGTCATAGAGCGTGACGGCCATATATGGGTCAACGTGCCAAAGTAACAGTAACGTCTTGCTGATTGTATATGACACTATCCGGCTGCGGTAGCTGGTCAATGATGGTTCCGACAGCGAAGGCCTGAGTTGCCCGTTCACGGACAGTTCCAATCGAAAGACCGATCTCCGAAAGTACCGCCTTGGCCTCGTCGATTCGTAAGCCGATGAGTGACGGCATACGCTGGATGCTGCCTCGAGAAACGCCGATGGAAACGGAGGCATCGGCCGATACCGAAGAACCCGCAACAAGAGACTGCCATGCAATGGCATCTATTGGCACATTATCATTCGTGACGCTCGTAACAGACCCAAGTTGAAGTCCTGCACGGGCCAGAGCAAGTCTCGCATCACGCATCGAAAGTCCGATCAGGCTAGGAACGGTGACCACCTCGACCCCTTTGCTTACGGTGAGGTATACGCGGCGGCCTTCTTTTACAGTTGCACCAGCGTAGGGAAGCTGTGACATCACAGTTCCTGGCCTGACGTCAGCACTGTGCTGATAGCGAATCTCGTTTATCCGAAGCTGACGGTTCTCCAGCAACCCACGTGCTTCGTCGATTGGTCGGCCGATAACATCCGGCACAATGACGGTGTCGGTTGTCGAGACGATCCATGGAAGCACGATCTGATCCACGATGAGCAGTGAAAGCACAGTCACTCCGACCATCGCCGCAGAGGCAATACCTATTTTGCGCCACGTCCACATTCCGCGAAGTTATTGCACACCAATGAACCTTGACTCATCCTACGTCTCAGAACTGCGTCAATTGCTATCAGCGGCGCGATCGGTTGTCATAACCACACACGTTAACCCCGATGGGGATGCCGTCGGATCTGCACTTGGGATGATGCACTGGCTAAAAGGTAGAGGGCTCAGCTGCACAGTTGTGCTCCCCAATGCAGCCCCCTCCAATCTCAAATGGTTGCCGGGAGCTGAAAACATGCTCACGTATAGCTCGAAAGTTGATGCGCTCATCGCCCAGGCGGACCTTGTAATCGTCCTGGATCTGAACACGCTTACCAGGCTCGGTGAATTGGGTACCCGTATTGCTGAGTCAACAGCCACGATCATCAATATCGACCACCACACGCATCCTCAGGATTTCGCTTCGCTGGCAATCGTCAACACAGACGCCTGCTCGACGTGCTACCTCCTGGCCGAGCTTATCCTCTTGATCGATAGTGAATCGGTGCTCACGAGCGAACTTGCCCAATGCCTGTATACCGGGATCATGACTGACACAGGATCATTCCGTTTTCCGCGAACAACTGAACGAGTATTCGTCCTGGCCGGTATGCTGGTCGGGCAGGGGGCTGATCCCGTCGAGACCTTTGACGCTGTAATGAATCAGAGCTCCTTCGGACGATCGAGACTCCTTGGGAATGCTCTCGCATCTCTCCAGCTGCATGCAGACGGTCGCTTGTGCACAATGTCCGTTCGTCGGAAGGACCTCATCGATACCGGATGCAATGTCGACGATGTAGAGGGCTTTGTGCACCACACACTTACCATTGCCGGCGTGCAGGCCGGAATACTCTTCGTCGAGGTCGATGGCGAAGTGAAGTGTTCGTTCCGCTCGAAGGGTGCTGTGTACGTGCGAGATCTGGCCGCTATCTACGGCGGGGGTGGACACGTGCATGCGGCCGGTGCGAGGATCCGACAGCGCGGCTTCGACGATGTCGTGACAACCGTCACGACATCGGCACTTGAGCTCTTCTCAGGAATCTGAGTCTTACGGACGAAGCGAGTGGGTGATGATCTCCACGCCCTTGTCGACAAGGTCCTTTGTCAGGTTAAGGGGCGGACGGAAGCGGGTGGAATGCTCGCCACTGCCAACGAGTAACAGGCCATTGTCATAGGCCCGTTTCAGGAAGTCGTTACGCTGATCTTTCGATGGAAGATCGAAGGCGCAGAAGAGCCCCATACCGCGGATATTCGACATCACGTCATGGCCAACGTTTTCGCGTAGCTTGGTCAGCTGGTCACGCAGGTACTGACCCACGGTGCCGGCATTGGCCACGAGACCCTCCTCGTCGATGATCTCGAGATACTTTGTGGCCCGTACCATGTCCACCAGCGATCCACCCCATGTAGAATTGATGCGGCTGGAGGTGTGAAACACATTGTCTGGCACATCATCAATGCGCGGACCGACAACGATACCACACACCTGCATCTTCTTGCCAAACGACATGATGTCCGGTTCGACGCCGAGCCCCATGTGGGCCCACCAGTGGCCGGAGATGCCAACGCCGGTCTGTACTTCATCAAAGATGAGCAGTGCTTCGTTCTCATCGCAGAGTTCACGGAGTCGACGCAGGAATTCCGGACGGAAATGGTTGTCGCCCCCTTCACCCTGAATCGGTTCGATGATGATCGCTGCGATGTCATCCTTGTTATCAACAAATGCCTGTTGGATTGCCGCAACGGCCTCGTCCTCTCGTCTGCGCACATCGGCAAGAGCGTCCTCTGTGATGGGGAAGGAGAGCATTGGCGGAGCGATACGTGGCCACTTCCATTGCGGCCAGTGCGCAACCTTCGTCGGGTCCGTATTGGTTAGAGACATGCAATAGCCGGACCGACCGTGGAATGCACGCTGGAAGTGGATTATCTGATGGCCTCGATCAGTGGTATAGCCCTTGGAGAAGTTGCGTCGAACCTTCCAGTCCATAGCCGTTTTGATGGCGTTTTCTACCGCCAGTGTGCCCCCGTCGAGAAAGAAGGCGTACCGGAAATGCTTCGGCAGGGCCAGT